>NZ_JAHPYJ010000019.1:0-70503 GCF_019041935.1 Erysipelatoclostridium sp. MSK.7.34 | reverse complement strand
GGGAGTTTGAAGAATTTAAAAAATTTGCTAAATCAATTGATGATCCACTTTATTATAGGTTTTTTATGTTTTTGTACTATACAGGTGCTCGTAAAGGTGAGGCAAGGGCAATGACATGGAAACAAATAGATTTTAAAAATAATTTGATTACTATTTCCAGAAGTTTAGAACGAAGAAAAGATAAAAATGGAAATTATATAATTAACAGACCTAAAAATGGTCATAGCAGGACTATAATGTTAAACTCTGAATTAAGAGATGTGCTATTAACGTATTATTCAGAACGGAAAAGACATTTTGATTTTGATGAAAAAGAGTATTTGTTCGGAATAAAAAAACCGTTGGCGGACTCTACAATAGAAAACAGGAAGAATAAATACTGTGATAAATCTGGTGTTAAGAAAATAAGGATACATGATTTCAGACATAGCAACGTTTCATTGCTTGTTTCGTTGGGGGCAGATATATGTGTTATCTGTTCTCGTCTGGGACATAAAGATAGAAATCAGACACTTAACAGATATTCGCATATGTTTCCTAGTAAAGAAGGAGAAATCGTGGATAAAATTGATAATCAAGCTAGTATATATAACTCATATTCCGTAACATTGGCAAATATTATAGTAGATTTTTTAGAGAAAGTAAATCAATTGAAAAATCTTGAAGAAAAAGACATAATTATGATAGATCAAATAAAGAAAATTATATAATTATAAACGGATATTGCAAAACACTAAAATGTATGCTATAATTTCCATTGTAATAGGTGTGTCTATACGTTTTTCTATAGATACCATAAAGAGTAATATTAATTAGCAATTTAAATTATTGAATGGGTATTGGTTAGTTTTAAATAAAATACAGATTCCAGTTGCCGGCACCATAATTTTATTTCAATAACTTTATCTGATTATTTAGAAAAGTTATGAATGTCTATATATGAAGCGATAAACTGTATTCAATTTGTCGCTTTTTCGTTTTATCATATTTTAAAAGAAAGCAGAAAATTAATAAATGTAATATAAAGTTGTAATCGATTTTATAAATTCAAACATTTAATTATAGATTGATTTTTTAATTACATGAAGAATATGTGAAGAAGTAGATTATGATTATTATATATATCTAATTTTATTTGATGATGAAATTAAGAATATTATACAGGATTTTAAAATAAATGATGGTTCTACGTATACAGATGCAAGTTCTTTGACAGAGGGAATGATGGACTAAAGAATTAACAACTATAGAAAAAGCTTTTAGGTTTGATTAGATAAAATGTGTATATGCTCAAATTTTACTAGAATATCATCTGATTAAAAATGATATTTCAAGATATATAAATATTTTATGTACATTAGCTGATTTTAAATGTATACGATAATTTAAAAATTAATAATATCATTGATAGTTATCATATATTATTGACAATAGGTTAAATAATTGTTATTATATTGGTGTAAAATTGAACAGAAGGATTGTAACTCTTTGAGGCATGACCTATTATTTAGGATAATGAATCAAAGAGTTTTTTTGTATAAAAGGAGGAGTTAATATGTTTAAATTTATGAATAAACAAGATGGAGGAATTGTTTCACCAATAGATGGAAAATGTATAAATATAGAGGATGTTCCAGATAAAGTATTTTCAACAAGAATGATGGGTGATGGCTTTGCAATTATTCCATCAGATAATATTGTTGTTTCACCTGTTGATGGAATAATTGTTATGATACCAAATAGTAAACATGCATTTGGAATTAAAACTAGAAGTGGGGTTGAAATATTAGTACACGTTGGTTTGGATACTGTAAACTTAAAAGGTAGAGGATTTGAGATATTTGTCAAAGTTGGCGATAAGGTAAAGAAGAATATGCCTATATTAAAATTTGATGATAATATTATGGATGAAATGAATATAGATAAAACAACTATGGTTATATTTACAGCAGGTTATAATCAAAGTATAAAATTAGAATGTTATGATAGGGAAGTTCATAGAGGAGATACTTTGATTAAATAGAAGGAGGAATACTTCGTGAAAGTCATCAAAAAAATAAATAATAATATAGCAATTGCAGTTGATGGTGAAAACAATGAAGTTATTGTATTTGCTAAAGGAATTGGATATGGAAATATTCCCTATGAAATAAAAGATCTCTCTGTTATTGAGCGAACCTTCTATGATGTTGACAATAGATATTATGGTCTACTTAAGGAAATACCAAATAACATTTTTAACTTAGTTACAAAAATGGTGGATGTTGCAAAAAAGAATATTGAAGATGAATTAAGTCCTAATTTAGTGTTTATTTTAGCTGATCATATTAATTTTGCTATTATTAGGGAGAAAAATGGTATGGATATTTCGTTACCATATTCTTATGAATTAGAGTATGAATATCCACTATTAACAAAAATATCAAAGTGGATGGTAAAAAAAACTAATGAGGAATTAGATACTCATTTACCAAAAGGTGAAGTTACAAGTATAACTATGCATTTTATTAATGCACTTGAAGGTACAAATACGAAAATGCATGCAGGTAATATTGAAAATAAGATATCAAAGGTTATCTTTAATGTTACTAACATAGTAGAAAAACATTTTAATTTTAATATAGACAAGAAGAGTTTTAATTACTTTAGGTTTAAAAATCATCTAAAATATTTTGTTCAAAGAAAAGAAGCTAGAGAAATGTTCACAGATAACAATCGTGAATTATATGAGAGCATGATAGAAAAGTATCCAGATACCTATGATTGTATCAGTAAGATAGATAACTATTTTTATCAGGAATATAAAGAAAAATGTACGACTGAGGAACTATTATATTTATTAGTCCATGTTAATAGATTGTATATAAAAGAGGATTGTCACCGAAAGGGCATCACCCCAGAAAAGTAATACTTTGATGGGGTTTTATTTTACTCATTACATTATTTGGCGCGCAAGATAATGTTTTGTATATAAAAAGGAGGAGAAAAAATGGCAAAGAAATATGAAAAACTTGCTAAAACGATTTTAGATTCAATCGGTGGAAAAGAAAATATTACATATTTTCAACATTGTACAACCAGATTGCGTTTTAATTTAAAGGACAGGAGTATTGTGAAGATATCTGATATAGAAAATGTAGATCAGGTATTAGGAAGTCAATGGTCCAATGATGAATTGCAGATTATTATTGGACCCGCAGTTGCTGATGCTTATGCGGAAATTTGTGAGTTTGGCAATCTCCAAAGAGAAGAAGCAATTGATGAAGATCTTGATGGAAATGCAGAAAAGAAAAAAGTCGCTTTAAAATCTGTACTTATGGGAATTATGGATGGGATATCAGGATGTATCACGCCGATTATTCCAATGATGATTGGTGGAGGAATGATCAAAGTATTCTATATGCTTGCGAATATGGTAGGAATCTTGCCTGAAACAAGCTCAACATATCAAATTTTATATTGGTTGGGGGATGCTTTTATCTATTTCTTTCCCGTTTTTTTAGGCGCAACAGCTGCTAAAAAATTTGGAGCAAACCAAGGTGTAGGAATGTTGTTAGGTGCATTGCTTATTTATCCAAGTTTTATTGCAATGGCAACTGAAGGAGCTGCTATGTCAATTTTTGGATTACCGGTTTATGTTGCAAATTATTCAACTACCGTTATTCCAATTATTTTAACTGTTTATATTTTAAGTAAAGTTGAGAAACTAATTAATCGATATTGTCCAGATATTTTAAAATCATTTGTTGTCCCTACAGGTTCTTTATTAGTCATGTTACCAATTATGTTAGTAGTAACGGCACCGTTGGGATACTATATTGGAACTTATGTGGCAGAAGCGGTTATTTGGATTTATGAAACAATTGGTTTCTTAGGGGTTTCTATTTTGTGTGCATTGTTACCTTTAATGGTTATGACTGGTATGCATACAATGATGACACCATATTGGACTTCGGCCTTCGCCTCTTTAGGATATGATCCTTTCTTTTTACCAGCTATGATTCTTTCTAATATGAATCAATTTGCAGCGACTTTAGCAGTATCATTAAAAGCTAAGACAAAAAAAGTAAAATCTACTGCCATGTCGTGTGCGGTTACTGCAATTGTTGGTGGGGTAACAGAACCGGCTATGTTCGGGATTACTTTTAAGTATAAAAAACCATTGTATGCAGCGATGATTGGAAATGCAGCTGGAGGATTAATTGCTGGACTATTAAAAGTTGCCTGTTATGCATTTCCAGGATCAGGAGGTATGTTTGCAGTAGTTACTTTTGCGGGTCCAGGAAATAATTTGATATTCTTTTTAATTGCTGCATTGGTAGGAATGATTATTACATTTATATTAACTTATATTTTAGGAATAGATGAGAAAGAGGTGTAGGGAGTGGCTTTTCCAAAGAATTTTTTATGGGGTGGCGCAACGGCTGCTAATCAATTTGAAGGTGGTTGGAATGAAGATGGTAAATTAGATTCAACTGCTGATCACTTTACATTAGGCTCAAGAACAGAGCCAAGGTTATTCACTGAAAAAATAGATGAGGATAAATATTTTTATCCATCACATAAGGCGAGTGATTTCTACCATCGTTATCAAGAAGATATTGCTTTACTGGGTGAAATGGGATTTAAGGTTTATAGAATGTCAATTAATTGGAGCCGTATTTTCCCGCATGGTGATGATGAAGAACCAAATCAAAAGGGAATTGAATTTTATAGGAATGTATTTTTAGAATTGAAAAAGTATAATATTGAACCACTTGTGACAATTTCACATTATGAAATGCCTTATCATTTAGCAGAAAAATATGATGGCTGGTATGCACGTGAAACAATAGATTTTTATTTAAAATATTGTCAAACACTTTTCAATGAATACAAAGGACTTGTTAAATATTGGCTAACGTTTAATGAAATTAATAGTTTGATTCTTGGAGGTAATGGATATTTCTCTGGTGGAATTCTTTCGTCATCAAAAAAGGACATGGGAGCTGGCGTTATTGAAGATTTAGATACGTTATCAACAGTAGAACAACATAATGATATTGTGAAACAATATCAAGCATTACATCATCAACTTGTTGCTAGTGCATTGGCGACCAGAATGGCTCATGAAATTAGTGGTGAATACCAAATAGGATGCATGATTGCTGGAATTACACAATATCCATATTCTTGTCGACCTGAAGATATGTTATTAGTACAGAAAGAACGTAGAAATATTTTCTATTATTGTCCTGATATTCAAATAAATGGAGCATATCCTCGCTATGCACATCGTTATTTGAAGGAAAACGATATTCATATCAACTTTGGGGAGAATGACGAAGATATTTTAAAAAGCGGAACAGTTGATTTCTTTACCTTTTCATATTATTCAACTGGTTGTGTAACAACAGATAAAAATTTAGAAAAAACAAATGGTAATTTAATATTTGGAGTTGCTAATCCATATCTAGAAAAGAGTCAGTGGGGTTGGCAGATTGATCCTTTGGGGTTACGTTATTTTTTAAATGAAATATACGACCGTTATCATATTCCTATTATGGTTGTTGAAAATGGATTAGGACAAGATGATAAATTAGAAATAGATAAAACGGTTCATGATGATTATCGTATTGAATATATGAAACAACATATTCAGGCCATGTCTGAAGCTGTTGATGATGGTGTTGAACTTGTTGGTTATACACCATGGGGATGTATTGATTTAGTGGCTGCATCTACTGGCGAGATGATTAAAAGATATGGTTTTGTTTATGTTGATGTAGATAATTTGGGGAATGGAACATATAATAGATATAAAAAAGATTCATTTTACTGGTATAAAAAAGTAATTGCTTCAAACGGAAGAAAATTAGATTAAGTTAATATTCTGTTTATTCATTTATAAAGTTCATTGATTCTTTAAATTGGAATTAACCATAAAAAAAGATGAACAAAAGTTCATCTTAGTGTTTCAAATGGTGACCCGCAGGCGATTCGAACGCCTGACCCTCTGATTAAAAGTCAGATGCTCTACCGGCTGAGCTAGCGGGTCATAGACACTTAACAGTGCCATATAAAAATAACATAGTTTTGAAATAATGTAAAGCTATTTTGGGAAAAAATAAATTAATTTAGCAATGTTTTTCTTATAATGATGAAAATTGTTATAATTATTCAGCATAAAGAGAACATGAATTAGTAAAAGAACTAGCTGATATAATAAATAGTCCTAAAGATTTTGATCTTTAGGACTTCTTTTTGCTTGGGCGGGAAGGTCATATATTTTTCGTAGCTCTGAGATCGTTTGATAGATTTTAGGTTTATAAGTTTTTAAAGCATTTTTTTGATAATATAGAGAAGCAATTTTTTGATATAAATCATAATTATATTTTTTTATACAATTAAGGAAATAGGGTTTAGTTTGCCCTCGTAAATAGAGAGTACCGGGTAACACATAATCAGCATTTACTTTTTTTGCCATTTTATATAATCCATTTAAATTTCCGGGTTGATCAGTGAGATAAGGGATAATTGGCATAATGTGAATACCAGCATGAGCTTTAGTTTCCTTTTTGATTTGGTCAATTACTTTAAATCGTTCAATAATAGGTGAACTTCCTGGTTCGATGATTTTACGTAAGTCATCATCAACAGTAATAATAGTACAAGCAATATTAACATAGGTTATTTTTGATAATTCATTGATTAGTTCAATATCACGAAGGATTAATGATGATTTGGTAGAAATAATAATAGGTGTTTTATACTTAATCATTAATTTTAAAATTTCTGGCATTATTTGTAATTGTTCTTCTAAAGGCTGATAACTATCACAAACACCCCCAATATTAACTAATTCGTGTTTCCATTTAGGTGATGATAATTCTTTTTCTAAACAAGATAAAATATTCTCTTTATAATAGATCGTGCCAAAATAATCATTGTTGTCAAGGTATTTATGACTGTAAATAGCATAACAATAAATACAACCATGTTGACAGCCGCGATAGATATTTAAATCCCACTTAAAGGGAAATCGCCCACTAACTTTATTTAAGGCGCTTTTAGATTCTAATGGTTGATATTTCATTTTATCACCTTCTGATTTAATCATAACATATTGCTTGAAATATGTATGTAAAGAATCGTTGTTGGGAATATTAATTCTACATAATTCTAATAATTGTTATGATTAAATAAAAATAAAAAGGATGAATGGTGATGAAGACTAAATATGTGCTAGTATTGATGGCAATGATGTTTGTTATTAGTGGCTGTAGGGAAGAGGTAACAAAGGAAGTAGGAGATACAACGATTAATATTGCAGAACTAAATGGCAAAAGAGAAATTGATAAAAACGATAAAATATTTGCGAATAATAATCAGGGGAAGCATGATTTATTAATGTTGATGGCTAATAGTGTGGATCATTATAATTTAATTAGTGGAACAATGCTTTCAACGTTAAGCTATCAAGGACAAAAAAGTGAAAGCAAGTATATTTTTCAAGTTAATGTTCCAGAATATCAGTCATATATTTATTTAGTTCCTTCAAAAAATGAAGAAAGCCAAGTAACTTTTAGAGATAGTGAAAGAATGTATTTTTTTGTTGGAGATTTAGTGAGTTTAAATAATAACTTAGATGAATTAATCAATAAGCAAATGATGACAGTTGAGGATGTAAGTAAAGATGATAGCTTATTTAAATATAAAGATTTGACACTTGAGGAAAGGGTTGAAAATATGGATATTAGTCGAGTAGCTAATGATTTGTTTGGCGATGTAGCACCATATTTATTACCTGAAGATATTGCACTCAGACAAATAGGTACTGCTTATAATAATTATGAAATAAAGGGAGAAGAAAAATATCTTAATCGAGATACTTATAGAGTAGAGGGGAAAATAAATGATAGTCTCTATAATAGTGATAGCACTTTTTCTATGTTGGTCGATAAACAAACTGGAATTGTTCTTAAATATACTAGGACTACAAAAGATAGTCTGGTAGAGATGAAGATGGAAGGTATTTCGATTGATGAAATGAATGAAGAGAATATGTATGCTAAATATCTTAGTCAAAAGTAGAATTTTTACTACTTTTTTCTTTTTTGATAAAAAAATAAATTTTTTTCATAAAAAGGGTTGCATCATTCTAGGGATAATGATATTATATTAGGGCACTAAGTTGCTTGAATAGCTCAGTTGGTAGAGCAATCGGCTGTTAACCGATCGGTCGTAGGTTCGAGTCCTACTTCAAGCGCCATGGCCTGTTGGAGAAACGGTTAACTCACATGCCTTTCACGCATGCATTCACGGGTTCGAATCCCGTACAGGTCACCATTATGGAGGTTTAGCTCAGTTGGGAGAGCATCTGCCTTACAAGCAGAGGGTCAGCGGTTCGAGCCCGTTAACCTCCACCATTTTTGTTATAATAGGCCGGCTTAGCTCAATTGGTAGAGCAACTGACTTGTAATCAGTAGGTTGAGGGTTCAAGTCCTTTAGCCGGCACCATTAAATATGCGGGTGTGGCGGAACTGGCAGACGCACTAGACTTAGGATCTAGCGCCTTCGGCGTGCAGGTTCGATTCCTGTCACCCGCACCATATTGAATGTGTTGAAGCGATAAACATGTAAATTGTTTATCGCTTTTTTGTATTTCTAATAAAAGACGGAGTGGAATAGTTATTGTGCCTAAGAGACTGCTAAATAAGAACTATCGGATCAATGTTGATGGCATTGCAAATATTTTGTATAAAAATGTGTAAATCCCTATGTAGAAAAAATATAAATCGATTATCATTAATTACGATATGATATTTTATATACTATAAAGCATAGATAAAATAAATTTACATTAGCGCAAAAGACTGTAAAAAAAACAGTACATTTTCTGATCATAATCTTTATCTTTTATATGCAGAATTTAGTTATTAATTATCTATACCATGAAAATCAAATTGTTAAAAAAGCTGCTGATAGAATTGAAAGTAAATTGAATATAATTATAGATGATATATTTTAAAGAAGACCATTTACTATTATCATTTTATCAGGAAACTATAATGAAAAATAATTTTCTTTTAGAGATTACAGTTTTTCTATGGAAATTCAGAGTGATAAAAAATGAGGGTCATGTTTGGTTTAATTTGATAGAGACAAAGTATATGTTGTGATATAATAATGCTACTATGAATAAGCGAAACTACCAAATATTAAAATATTTAAAAGAAACAGAGGAATATGTAACTTCTGAAACATTAAGTGCTATGAATAATGTTAGTACAAAAACCATACTTAAAGATATAAAATCTTTGAATTGTGATATGAAAGCAACAGATAATTATATAGAAGTCACTCCATCTCGTGGTATTAAGCTGGTAATTAACGATATTGAAGAATTTATAAATTTATGTAATTCTTTTAATGATACTAACGATTTTTCAATTTATAGTGTGACAGAGAGAGAGGAATGGATTCAAAAATATCTGATTGAGAATAATGGTTGGGTCAAGGCAGAAGCTCTATGTGAAAAGCTTTTTATCTCTCAGTCGGTATTATCACAAAATATTAAATCCGTACGAAAGGCTTTTCAAAAATATGATTTAATATTATTACAAAAACCTCATTATGGAATGAGGGTAGAAGGCAGGGAGTTTAATAAAAGACTCTGCCTCGCACAGATTTATATTACACATATTGATCAAAGAGAAGGGTTTCCTGGAACACAATTTAACAATGATGAGCTCCAGCTGATTTTGAAGATTGAAGATATTGTAGATAGAATATTAACTAGATATCAAATATCAATGTCTGAAGTTTCAGTTCAAAATTTTATAATTGATATTTATATCTCTTTAAAAAGAATTAAAAAAGGAATATTTTTAAAATCAACTGATAAGATGGTTATCGATATAGCTCGCTGGACTGATAGTATAGTGGCTGTTGAATTGGCAAAATTAATTAATGATGAATTGACAATAGAAATGAAAGATCAAGAAATAGTATCACTTTCTATACATTTAGCAGCAAAAAGAATTATTTGTCATTTTGATGAAAGTATCCATCGCATTATCGAAGATTTTGATGTTAATAAGTTAGTCAATAATATGATTAATAATATTGACTGTAAATGGGGAATCGATTTAACTCAAGATGAAGAATTAAAATCACAATTAGTATTACATTTAATCCCCTTGGAGGTTCGTTCGCGGTATAATGTAGTGCTTCATAATCCGTTAATTGATAAAATTAAACAGCAAAATATCTTTGCCTATCAAATGGCAGTAACAGCTTGTGATCAATTCAGTGATTATCATGGCAACCGCCTTAGTGAAGATGAGATGGGTTATATTGCATTACATATGAATCTAGCTTTATTGCGTACGCAAATAAAAAACAAGAAAAATATTTTAGTTGTAAGTGGTCTAGGAAGAGGGACAGCTCATACATTGGCTTATCAAATTAAAGAGATGTATGGAAAATATATTAATGAGGTTAAGACAGCTGATTATATTGAGTTAAATAATTATGATTTTACAAATATTAATTTATTAATATCCAGTATTCCACTAAGACGTGATTTTTCTGTACCAAGTATTGAAGTCAATTATTTTTTTAGTGATAATGATAAAAAGAGAATTGAAACAATACTGTGTGATCAAGAAGTATTTAAGATAAGAGATTATATAGATAAGCGAATGGTATTAACATCAATCAATGCGGATACTAAGGAAGAAGCTATATCATTTATAATCAATAGCACTAATTATGATAAAAATATAATTCAAGAAATAATTGAAAATGATAAGGTAGCTAATCATGAATTAGATAATATGATTTCTATTTTATCTTTAAATGGAATAAGTGCAAATAATCAAACAGAAGTAATTATTGGTATTTTATCAAAGCCAATTCTATGGAATGAAAAGAGGGTTCAATTAATAATTGTTCCCTTGATAGGAGAACCGATAAATTCAAAAATATTAAATTTGTATCATGAATTAGCTTATATGATTAAAAATCCTTTATATGTTAAAAGGATCATCAGAAAGAAAACTTATGAAGAAATTATTGCGATTTTTGAAGAAATCGAAACGGTTTTAGAACGATAATAACTAGCTGTTTTTACTAAACTATCTAATAAGAAGATAGGGTAACTGCGGATTAAATCGGCAGTTATTTTTATTTTACAAAGATAAATTAGCACGATACAAATTTTATACTTAATGAGATTCCTTATAATTTATATGTAATATTTATTTTTTGATAACTTCCACAAATAAATAGAAATTAAAAGCATGGAGTTCCATAATAACTCATTTTATAATTATAGCTAAGGAATATAAGAAAATAGTTTACTGCAGGAATGAAAACTTATATTTTTTGGAAAAGGAGAGAGGAGATAAAATGAAGTTATCTGAAAAATTACAAAATGGTTTATTAGCATTCTCTGCTAAGATTGAAGCAAATAAATATCTTGGCTCAATCAAGGATGCCTTTACGATGTATGTACCTTTTATTATTATTGGTTCATTTGGAAGTATGTTAAATATTTTAGTTTCGGGGACTAGTGGTTTAGCACAATGGTTTCCATGGTTAATAAAGCTATCACCAGCTTTTACAGCAATGAATTTTGTTACTATTTCATGTATGGCATTACCTATTGCTTTTTTAATCGGTACTAAATTGGCACAAAGAGAAGGGTTGCCAACTTTAGAAAGTGGATTGATAGGGTTATTAGCATATTTAGCAGTATGTCCTAATGCCATTAGTACGGCTGTTGAGGGATTGAAAGATCCTATTATAATCAGTGGTTTGGGTTCAGGAGTTATTGGGGCCCAGGGCTTATTTGTTTCTATGCTCATATCAATCATGGCTATAGAATTATTAAAGGGATTATCAAAAATAGATGCCATTAAAATAAAGATGCCTGATTCAGTACCAACAGGAATAGCACGTTCATTCAATATTTTAATTCCAATTTTTATTATTATTGCATTGTTTGCTATTTGTGGATGTTTATTCGAATCGTTCACTGGTAATTACTTAAATGTATGGATTTATAACATTATTCAAATTCCATTACAAGCATTAGCAAATACAACGATTGGAATCGTGGTATTATCTCTTGTCAATCAACTATTTTGGTTTCTTGGAATTCATGGAGGAATGGTTATCGAAGGGATTAGAGGTCCATTATCAGCTGCTGGATTGGCAGATAATATTGCTGCGGTTTCAGCAGGACATGTTGCAACAAATATTTTAACAAGGGGATTTTGGACAAGTTTTGTTGTTGTAGGCGGTGGTGGAATCACACTGTCATTATTAATAGCTATATTATTATTTTCAAGACGTGAAGATCATAAAGCAATTGCTAAATTTTCAATTGTTCCAGGTATTTGTGGTATTAATGAACCGGTAGTTTTTGGCTTACCATTAGTATTAAATCCAATTTTTGCTATTCCATTTATTTGTAACTCTGCGATTGCTGCGTTAATTGCTATTTTTGCGACTAATATAGGCTTTTTGACATGTGGCATTGTGGATTGCCCTCCTGGGTTACCGATTTTTATTACAGGGTTTATAAGCTATGGATTACATGGAATTATTATCCAGGCAATCATTTTAGTTGTAACTTTCTTTGTCTGGGTTCCGTTTGTTTCAGTATCAAATAAACAGGCGGCAATTGAAGATGCAACAGAAAAATCTGAAAAAGATAAAAATATGAATGGAGAATGATTATGAAATTTCCTACAAATTTTTTATGGGGTGGCGCAACTGCTGCAAATCAATATGAGGGGGGATGGCAAGAAGGGGGAAGAGGTATTGCTGTTCACGATATGTTAACTGATGGAAATCAAGAAAATCCTAGAAGAATTTATTGTAAAGCTGATAATGGTAATATTACAAGTATTCAGGCTGGGGAATGTATTCCATTTGGATTTCACCCATTTATTAAGGAATCAGAATATTATCCAAGTCATAATGCTACAGATTTTTATCATTGTTATAAAGAAGATATTAAATTAATGGCAGAAATGGGGTTTAAAGTATATCGTTTATCTATTTCATGGACACGTATTTTTCCTCATGGTGATGACAAAGAACCGAATGAAGATGGTCTAAGATTTTATGATGCTGTTATTGATGAATTGAAAAAATATAACATCGAGCCTTTAGTGACAATTCTTCATTTTGATATGCCATTGAATTTGGCTGAAAAATATGGTGGATGGATAAATCGTAAATTAATAGAATTTTATTTGAATTTTGCTTCTACACTGTTTGAACGCTGGAAAACAAAAGTCAAATATTGGATTACAGTAAATGAGATTAATGTTTTAGGTGGATATTGGACATTAGGTCTTGCATCAAATAATAGGAAGACTAAAAGTAATTCTAATCAGGGGGAAACACCTGTTGAGGATGCTGGAATCAAGCTGCAGGCAATTCATCATTTATTAGTGGCAAGTGCTAAGGCAAATAAAATAGCTAGAAAAATAAATCCTAATTTTATGCTCGGGACAATGTGTGCTTTATCAGGAATATATCCTATGACTTGCAAACCAGAAGATGTATTTGGAGCATATGAATTTAGAAGAAAAGCGTTGATGTTTTCAGACATCACGATGAGAGGATATTATCCTAATTATGCTCAAAGTATTTTTGATGAATATAAGTTCACTTTAAAAAAAGAGCTGGGTGATGATGAGGTGCTAAAAGAAAATACATCTGACTATTTAGCTTTTTCGTATTATCGTACAACAGCATTTGATTGTGATGCAAGTAATACAACAACGACAGGAGGGCAGCAAGCATCACCCAATCCTTATTTACAAAAAACTGCGTGGGGATGGCCTATTGATCCCAAAGGTCTTAGGTTTGTTTTAAATGAATTATATGACCGTTATCAAAAACCACTATTCATTGTCGAAAATGGAATGGGTAATTATGATATTGTTGAAGAAGATGGAGCGATTCATGATGATTATCGTATTGAGTATTTGCGTAGTCATATTGTTGAATTCAAAAAGGCAGTAGAGATAGATCAAATTCCTTTACTCGGATACACGACCTGGGGGTGCATTGATATTGTATCGGCGGGTACAGGAGAAATGGCAAAAAGATATGGTTTTGTTTATGTGGATTTGGACGATAAAGGTAATGGTACTTTTAAAAGAAAGAAAAAAGATTCATTTTACTGGTATCAAAAAGTGATTGAATCAAATGGCGAAATTCTAGGCTAGATTATTTTATTTGTTTAAAATTATGTTATTTAAAGGGAATGGTTTCTAAAATCACTTCCTTTTTAGTGGGATAGTGAAACAATGTACCAGAATTATACTATTTAATGAAATATTGTACCAAAATTGTATAGACAGATTTAAAATGATAATAAATAATAGTATATTAAAGATATACTAGTGGGTTGTTACTTTAGGTAGGCAAGACCAAAAAAGTGTAATACTTTTTAGTCTTGTCTTTTTGATTAAAATACCTGTTCTAAAAGGAGGGAATAATAAAAGTAGACAATATACATTGAGTAAACAACACACAAATTAGAGAGGTGAGGAAGATGAAGAAACAGTTAAAAAAAATAATGACTATTGTCTTAACTGCTGGAATGGTAATTTCATTATTAGGAACACCATCTTTTGCAGTTGAACATGTAGGGACAAGCGATGCGGCTAAAGAAATGTATAAGAATACATATGCTAATTTAACGAATCGAATTACGAATCGGGGTTATGCACCGACTTCTTTGACAGGGGCTTATGAGGGAATGTTTATTCGTGATAGTTCGATTCAAGTAATGGCACAAAATGCTTATGGTGATTATCAAAAATCAAGACAAGTATTAAATTTTTTGTTGAGCTATCAACAAGGACTAGGGGCAGATTATGCTCAGCATATCGTTCCTGATTATGAAGATGAAGAATTTGGGAACTCCTATCTATCCCAGGGAGAAACAGCACAGACACAAAATTTATATACCTCACAGACTTTTTCTGATCATGCGTTATTTGGGTTAAAAGGACCAAATAACGGTGGTGGAGTAGCATTTCAAACAGATAGTGATAAAGTAACATCAATTTCTATTTTCACTAATTCTACTGGAAATGATGTTTTAACTGGAAGTTTGCGAACAAATATTACAGATGCTTCAACAGAGTTGATAAGTAAAGAGATTACAGTTACTGCTAGTGGCTGGCAGACATTTACATTTGACCAGCCAATTACTGTAAAAAAAGGAGAAACTTATCATTTCTTTGTACAATCTAATAATGGTATTGCTATGTTCGGAAAGGCTGATGGGAAACCTGCGGATAATGCTATTATGGGTTATAATTATGATGTTCCGGTTTTAGGCGGCTTTGCAGAAAGCGCATATCCGGCATTTAAATTAAACGGAAATGATGATGAAAAAACAGATAATTCATTTATGTCAAATACAGATCATTCGATTGCTTTATTTTTAATTAATGCAACTACTAATAATTCTGCTTTTGCATTTGTGCCAAATAGTGATTCTATCTGTTCGTTTCGAGTTTATTTAACCGGAAGTGCTCCTGTTACTTTTAAGTTGACAACTGAACCTGGAAATGAGGCAAAAACAATAAAAACTATTTCACAAACAGTATCAAGTAATGGCTGGCAAACAGTTGATTTTGGAGAAAATATTCCTGTGACACCAGGACAAAAATATTATGTTCATATTACAACAACCAGCGGTCAAGTTATTGCTTGTGGTTCTTCAATGTTTGCGGGTTCTGTAGCATCTATGAACTGGGAAAATAATGTTTGGTCACAAACTGGTTATGTTATTGCAGCGGAAGTATTTTCAGAAGTTAATATTGCTCAATCACCATATGCTCAAAAAATTTCATTAAATGGTGATGCAATTCAAGCCGTTTCTTTTACTGCTGATGCTAACGTGGCAGGTGGTAATTTGATTGGTGAATTAAGAGAAAGTTTAAATAGTAAGGCTATTGCTTCAGGGGAGATAGCAATTGAAAAAGCTGGAGTACAAAATTATCAAATTGATTTTGGAAAAGAAGTTAAAGTCGCTGCCGATAAAGATTATTATTTTGTTTTATGGGCTGAAAATAATGATTATGTACAATGGAATTATAACCCTGCTCTTAAAGCAAGCGCCTATAGTTTAAATGGTGATAATTGGGATAGTCATGATTTTGATTTTGAGTTAGATATCCTACCATTATATTCGGGTGATTATCGAGTACCGCTTATGACAATTGGAGATAAAAATATTGGGATTCAGGAAATTCCATCTTTAGATCAATATGTAACGGCTGTAGATGTATTGTTAGGTAAAAATAATTTAGAAGAGGGAATTGCTATTGCAACTTTATATAAAGGATATGGTGCAGAAGCAATCAAAGTAGATGACGCTGCGATTGATATTTCTAAGCTATCTTCAAGTGGGCAAATGGTACATTTAGAATTTAGTTTATCGTTGGAACAAGTCGATAAAACGCAATCTTATTATTTAGAAATTAAAGCTCCACAAAATAGTGATAATACAATTACTTGGTATGGAAGTAAAAATGTGGATAATTTAGCAACATTATATAACGGGACTGCAGTAGCTGGAGAGGCAGGCTATGTTGCATATAAATCCAATCTTCATACTTTATCCAATCATGTTCAAATTGATGGGAATTATATGTTGATCCATGCGTGGGCTCAATTTGTTAATGGATGTAAAAAGACGGTAGAAAATCAAGAGTTTATCAAAAAATCCTATCCAATTATTAAAAGATTTGCAAATTATTATATTGATCAAGGATACATAAGTGACGAATATAAATTAATGAGAAATGACAGTTTTGAGCATTCACGTGAGGGAAGATATTGGAAATCTTATGATTTAATTACAAATGTATTTGCATCACAAGCTTTGTATGAACTAAGTGCTTTAGCAAAAGAATTTGGCGATAGTGATTCTGCAATTAAATGGGCTGATACTTCCGCAACTTTAACAAAGGGAATCAATGAATATTTAACAACTGAAGTTGATGGAGTTAAAATTTATGCTGAATTATATGATATTGATAATAACATGAAGTTTATTAAAGGAATGTCATGGGTCAATTGGGCTCCAATGGCAGCTCAATGGTATGCAATGGATGAAAAAATCATGCAAAATACTTATGATATTTATGCAAAATATGATAGTCAAGATTATGATGATTATAAGATGTTAGATGTTGTCTATGATTTTGATACTCAACAAAGTGGAAATCATATTATTGGTAAAGGGTTAGCATGGGAAATTATGTTTAATCGCGTAAAAGACGATAATGAAAAGTTAGATTATTTAGCTAGTTTTATTTTAGATCATTCCACTCCTGGTGGTGTTTATCCTGAAACATATCAACCAAATGGAAATTTTTCAGATGTTGGAAACCAAGAGCATGCTTCTTGGCAGCATTATGCAATGAGCTGTGCTTATCCAGAATTAACAAAAACATATTCACTTCAAATATTAGAAGAATTAATCAATGAAATTCAGGTGTTAGATGCAAAGCTCTATACACTAGACTCTTATGCGAAACTCAGTCGAGCATTAGATGCAGCAATTAGTGGCTATAATGTTGAAAATATTACTAAAGAACAAGGCGATGCATTGTACGAGGCACTTTTAGCAGCAAAAAATGAACTAACTTATTTAGATGCTGATTATCAGGCTGTTGATGCGGCTATTGTAGCTGCTGAAAAATTAAACAAGGATGATTATAAAGATTTTTCCAAAGTAGAAGCAGCAATAAATGCTGTAGTTCGTGGAAAAAATATTACACAGCAAGCTGAAGTTGATGCTATGGCAAAAGCAATTAATGATGCAATTGATACTCTTGAAAAGAAAGAGGGCAGTGTTACTCCAATTAACTCGATTAAGCCAGTTGACAAAAAGCCAGTAGTCCCAAATACGGGGGATGAGAATTTAATGAGTCTCTATATCTCTTTAATTGGGATCATGGCAGGTCTGTTTGTAATCATAAAGAAAAGAAAGAATATTTATTAAAAGAAGAATTCCTAGGAATTCTTCTTTTGCACCTGTTTAAAATTATATGTTACGATTTTATTTTGCAGGTAAAAACTTAATAGTGATGAATCCGACAAAAACTAAAAACATGATAGCAATAAACAAAACAGAATAAATACTTTCATTAAAGAATAATTGACAAAGATAAACTAGAAATGAGGGAAGAAAGCCACCAATTCCAGCAGCTATTCCCATATATCCGCCCACAGCTGCATTACCCTTTTCTTTAGCGGTCTGCGCTGCAATCAAGAAGATATATAAAATAATGGTATTATAGGTAAAGCCGAAGATTCCCGAAGTAATATACATGCTGATGTAACTTTTCCCAAAAATGTAAATTGCTAAAGATAAAGCGCAAAGAAATAAGGAAATGGGGAGGAAATTATTCTTGAATTTATTATATATCTTATTAAATAATAGACCCGAACTGATTGAACAAATAGAATTAATGTTATTAGCATGGACTGTTATTACAGCTATGTCTGCAAATGATTTCGTAGCAAACAAAGTTGACAAATTAATACCAATCGATGACATCAGCATATTTAAGATTAGAAAGAAAATACTGATGGTGAGAAGTTTGATGTTTTTTTCTTTTTTGATAGTTGATTTGGATGGTGCTTTTAAAGGAATATCAGGAATATAAAAAGATAGAATAAGTGTTATTACTAAAGGTAAATAACCAAGAAACATAAAGTCAGTTGAAATCTTGCTTAAATAGCCAACTAATGTTTGGAAGAAGATTGCACCTAGACTGGAAATGATCGTTGTATAACCTAAATACTTGATTTGACGATTATCAGTGTAATATTCTAAAATGATGGATTTATTTAAAGAAATGGCAATTCCGATTCCAATACCAAAGAGCAGTCGTAAAAATAATCTTGAATAGAGCTCGTCAATAAAGAATGGACCAGTCCCACCAAATAAAAGAGCAGCGTTCATCGCAATCAATATAGTTCGATAAGAAACTTTTGTTCCAACAAACTTACTACAAAAATATGAGGTAGGGATAACAGCTATAGAGGGAATCGTGATGATTAAAGAGACAGTAGACATAGGATAAGCAGAATATTCTTGATATAACAAATTCATTCCTGGAATTATTGAGCCTCTAATCGATGAAACTAATGCCACAGATAATATTGATAACAAGATCAGTTTGTTTTTCATTATATGTTGATACCACCTTTTAATTAACATTAGCAAATATTAAATTATAAAGCAATAATTGTGTGAAAAAGTTGTAATATTAAGATAAAATTAAATATTTAAGGTTAATTTTGTTGTATTATAAAAATATAAAGATAATTTGGAGGAAAAAAAGATGAAGAATGATTGTTTTAGTTTTATTAAATTTTGTAATGAAAGAATCGCAAATAGTAATGATTATAATATTGCTAGAACGATTATTAATCACATTGAGGATATTAAAATATTATCATTAGAGAAGATTGCAGAAGAAGCTAATATTTCTCCTGCTTCAGTTAGTCGTTTCATCAATAAAGCTGGTTTTGAATCCTTTCAGGCTTTTAAATATGAATTTGAGTTGTTTACTAGGGATGTTAAAATGCGCCGAATTATTTCTCATACTCAAAGATTTATGCGGACGACGATTGAAAATATGAGTGAATCTTTATATGTTGATGGTCTTGCTAACTTAAGACAGACTAAATTAAATTTAGATATTGATAAGTTAAAAGAAATTGTTAAGTTACTCAAAACTTCAAAAAGTGTTACATTTATTGGTGATAGTCATGAACTGGCGGATTTTTATACGCTGCAGTTAGAGATGTTAGTCAACGATATTCCGGCATATTTGATTAATTTTTATGAGTTTGAAAAGATGTATCTAAACCAGTTAGATCATAATGATACTATTGTTTTTATTGGTGTATATAAGGAATGGTTTTCTGATGCTCAAAAAGAGATTTTAGATTATGCAAAGGAACGTAAAATAAAAATCATTGCCTTTGTTCAAGAAGAAGATTATTTAAAGGAGTATGCTGATTTATTATATGTTTATGGAATTCCTGACAGTTATAATGATGGTTATTATTCTTTGCCATATTTAAATCGATTGTTATGTGAAATGATTTATTTCAAATTATAAAACCTGCTTGGAACTAATCGATATCATTGTTCACAAGTTGATCAAGAAACTCATCATAACGCTTCATCACATCATATGTCTGCGGGTAAATATCAAATTATTGAAACGATTATGTCTTATACTTCACAATATTCTTTTGCTGAACTTAATAAGTTTAGTGTTCAAGAACTGTATAATATTTTAGCTATATTTAATCAAGAGGAGGTTCCTGAAGGGTGTCAGTCAGGGTATAATCAAGATAGTCATCATAGAAAAAATCATAATCAGCCTAAATAAAAAATCATAAACTATAATACTGTTTATGATTTTTTACGAGTTGATTTATCATTGTTGAAAAAATTAGCATATTTATAATTATACCAGATTTTCGAGTAATTAAATTTTTTGCCGTTTGAAAGGAAAACGTTATCATCGATAATTAAACCAAAGGCATCAGGTTCTAGGTTTAAAAGCTCTTGATCTTCTTTTGATAGTGGTTTAGCAAAAATGTATTTTTCAGAAAAGCCGATCGTAAGTTTTAAATCATTAATAATAAAAGAAAAAATTGATGTTTTTGCAATGTCTTCATTAAGATAAGGAATGATGTCTTTGTTATAGTAAGTATATTCAACAGCAAAAGGGATATCATCAATATACATTAATCGTTTTATTGCATAAACTGGAGTACCAACTTTACATTCTAAATGTTCTGCTAGATCAGTATCACAGTCAATTAATTTAAAACTTAAAATATCACGTTCTAATTTTTCACCGGGATGTTCAGCTGAAAAACCGATTGTGTTATTTAATTTGATAGTTCCTTTATTTGGTTTTCGAATGTAAAAACCACTACCATGAATAGCAAATAACAATCCATCATTAACCAGCAAATTAATAGCATTGCTGATGGTGTTTTTACTAGCATCATATTCTTTCATCAGCTGCCCACCAGTAGGCAGCTTTTTTGTTTCTTCAAATTCACCATTTTCAATTCGTTTCTTTAAATCAATGGAAATTGTTTCGTACTTTCTCATAATATCTCCCATCCTTATTTATAAAAATATCATTTAATTATTATTTTGTAAAGTGTTTGGTAACAATTTTGCATATATAGGACAAAAAAGAAACCCCTTACATTTTGTATTGACACTGGTATTAAAACGTTGTGTTCTAAAAGTAGATAACAATAAAATTGTTTGGTAACAATCGCAAAAGATGTAGAAAAGGAGTGTGAATATTGATAATAAATGTGTTAGTAGTTTGGGGAAATAAAGGGGATAAACGAATGAAATAGTGTTTATTTTGGAAAGGAAACTTTATTATGAAAAAGAGAGGTAAGATTGTTTCGTTATTAGTTATAGTGGCGATGTTTTTTAGTTATATTGTTCCAATCAAGGCTCAAGGAAATTGGCAACAGCATTTAGATCAAACTATCTTGAAAGTGGGTTATACAGAGGTTTATAAAGATAATAAACCGGTAGTACCAAATGCTAATCTGACAATTACGATAACTGGAACGGGATTGAGTGGTAAAGAATATAACACAGTACTGATTGATGAAGAAGCAAGAGAAGTAGAAGCAACAAAGCAAAATGGGGTAATCAATGGTGACACTACTCAATTAGTGCTGCAAGTACCAGGAACATTGTCAGGGGGTCAATATCAAGTAAGAACAACGATTGATAGTGAAAGTGTTACAAATGGTCTAATTTTATTAAATAATGTTAATTTAAGCAGTAAGATCAGTACCAACGTTACTGGATATTCAGGAGTAATAGGCGATTTAATTGATGGTATTCAGTGGGCGATGTATACGCCCGTTACAAATAAGCCAACTAGAGAAAATCCAGGAATTTTTACATTTGATTATGGAGAGGATTTAATAGATGTGTATTCTTTAGATCTATATTCAACATATGGAAATGACCAAGGCCCTAAAGTTGCAGAAATATTATATTGGGATGATAGTAGTCAAACTTGGGAAAATATTTTAAATAATGGCAGTCGTGAATTTGAATTTAGGTGGGATAAGAATATTGAATGTGAGCCATTTCGAATTCAATTTGATCAAGTTTATTCAACTAATAAAATCATGTTAAAAACATTAGATTCATATACTAGTTGGGAAAATACGAATGATATTGTTGAAGTACAGGTATGGGGTTATAAATCTGGAGAGTTACCATCTATTCAAATAAGTTCTTCACAAGGAAATTATGGTGTGAAAAATATTGTACCAATGGTAATAAAAAATAAGAATAAATCTACTACAATAAATTTAGAGTTAGTCGATTTTAAATCTCATCAATCACTAGCAAGACCAGTCAAATATCAAGTTGAGATGAAAAATGGTAAATTAAATTATGAATTTGTAATTCCTAAGACAGTACCAGTGGGTACATATAGTATTCATGTTACTTGTGAGGGATTAGATCTTTATAGTGATGAGTATCGTATTTCGTTAGATCAAGATATAAATATTGAAAACTGTTCTAAATATTTAGATATTTCTTTGGTTAATGATCAAGCCTATAAAATTACAAGTATAACTGATGGTGACATAAAAAGCGGTTGGAGTAATAATGGGAATACGTCTTTATTGTTTGAAGTTAAGCCTGAAAATAATAAGTTTGCCAATATTGCATTAAAGAAAATGAGAATTTATACGAGTAATAAAAACATTGAAACTGTTACCTTAAAAGGTATTGCGAATACTAATTATTATCGTAATGTTAATGTCAATGAAAATGGGATGATCAATGATTTAGCTGGTGATTTTAAACCAGACTGGAAAAGTGATAAAAATGGGGATTATTTTGAAGTTGATCCCGGTTATTTATCTTTGGGAAATATATTTATTTTAGAATTACAAAGTAATGAAAATATTGTAATCAATGAAATTGAAACAGAAGGTGTATATTTAAAAGATAATCTTTTATCAAATGCCCGAGTTTATCATAATGGTGAAAATATTGATGCAGCTGGAATGGTTGATAATAATGTAAGTAGTTATTATAAAACTACATATTCTGATAGTGATGAGTATATCTTAGATTTTTCACCACGGACAATTACAACTAATGAACTTGTTTATACGGCACATTTTCCTAATTCACAAGGTATTGGTAATTTGACTGTGGAAATTTGGGATGGTAATGGTTGGAAAAATGTTGATACATTTGATTTTAAACATAAAACCGATAATCAAATTAGAGAATCACAGCAGCTTATTTTTAATGAACTTACAACTAGTAAAATTCGCTTGATCGTAAATAAAGCTAATCTAGTTTGGGATAATTCCTATTTATTTATAGATTTAAATGCAATTGGAACAATAAATAATAATGCTCAGTACTATGCTGAAAGTATTGATACCAATATAGTTGTAAATCAAGGTGAAAGCAAATTTCCAATTCCTCATTTAAAAGGCTATGAGGTATCGATCAATAGTTCTGATCATGAGGAAATCATTGATTTAAATGGTAATATTAATGCACCTTTGACAGATACAAAAGTTAAAATAACATTAAAGGTTAGTAGTGAAGATGGTCAGGATGTTGGTATCACAGATGAGTTTGAAGTTGTTGTACCAAGAAGAGTTTTGCCCGGCAATAAATTGATTTCAACTATTGTTGATAATGAAACGATTTATAATAATCCGTCAATGGGATGGGTTCAATATTATGAATTCCAAGATACCGATGTTGATAAATATTGGGCTGAAATGGATGAATTATATGCTCAAGGTTTAAAGACAAATATTTTATATATTCGTAATCCTTGGAGCTGGTATGAACCATCAGAAGGAAATTATGCATGGAATGATCCTGATAGCAGGTTGAGTAAATTAATTAGTGGAGCAAGAGCGCGAGGAATTCAATTAGCTTTTAGGGTATTGGTGGATTCAAGTGATGCTTTTCAGCAGGCAACACCAGAATATGTATTTAAAGCAGGAGCAAGCTGGTATAAAACTGATCGAACTGATGATACGGCACCAGAAATCGATGCTAAAGATCCATATATTAATGATCCTGTTTTCTTAGAAAAATTAGATAAGTTTATTAAAGCATTTGGTGCAGAGTTTAATAATGATTTAGATATTGCTTTTATTGATGGTATGGGCTTTGGTAACTGGGGTGAAGCACATCACGTTAAATTTAGTACTGAGTGGGATGATAATGTTTATGATGCGGTTGAAAAAGTGATTAAAATATATGATAAATATTTCCCGGATGTTTTATTGGGAGCTCAAGAAGGACAACCAGAAAATTATGGGACTCAAGAAAATGATGAGATCATTAATACTGACAAACCTTATACTGGAGCATTTGACAAAGAATATGATTTTGTTGTTCGCCGTGATACATTTGGCTGGATGACGGATGCAATTAGAAATCAAACATTAGAATGGTTTAATCAAGGAATACCAGTTTTTGCAGAAAATTGTTATCATTCATTTAAAGTACGAGAATACTGGTATAATAATGCTGGTTATCCGACTTTGGATGGTATTTTACGTCAGGTCGTAGCTGATGCTTTGGCATGTCGAGCAAATACTCTAGATGCTCGGGTTGTAATGGACTGTCAGAAATGGCTAGAGAATGATCAACAAAACGGTTCTGGTTTATTGAATAAATTTGGTTTGAATGGTGGCTATCGCCTCGCTTTGACTAGTTTAGAAGTTCCTGAGCTTTTCACGACCGGGGAAGAAATAACTATTAAACAAGCGTGGCGTAATTTAGGGCTAGGCATGTTGCCGAATAAAAATAAACATTGGGATAATAAATATCATGTTGCTTTCGCATTATTGGACCCAAAAACAAATCAGGTTATTTATCAATATAATGAAGATACTGATAAAGTAAACCCGGGTGATTGGCTTTTCGAAGATGGAAATAATCATTATGAGACTACATTTAAATTGCCAAATAGTATTAAATCAGGTGAATACAAACTAGCAACAGCAATTGTTAATGATAAAAATAATAATCTTCCGGAAATTGCTTTAGCCCTTAAAGATGCGGAAGTGACAGAGCAGGGCTGGTATGTTTTAGATAGTATTAATGTAAAAAATATAAATGATTCAGATACAACATTTGGTATTTTTATTGAAGATACTGTAAATGGTAAAGTTATAGCTGATAGGTCAACTGTTAACGCTGGTGAAAGCGTTACTTTAAAAGTTGTTCCTGACCAAGGCTATGAACTTGATCAATTACTAATCAATGAAAAGGCAGTTGAAATTAAGGATAACTCATATATGATTAAAAATGTTACGGCTGATATTCGTGTAAGGGCCTCATTTAAAAAAGCTGGTGAAGTAACCGTAAAACCTGATGAGTCTAAGGATAGTTCAGTAGTAGCAACGGGAGATGAGGTTCAATTATTTGGATATATAGGAATGTTTATCGGAGCATTAGTTTTATTAGCTGAGTTGAAAAGGAAATTTAAACATCAGAGCTAAAATATAAAAGCAGGTAATTTACCTGCTTTTTCCACATATAATTATATTTACTAAAATAATAATCTTTTATTAGTAAATTAATTGACATGGTTTACGTGATTAACTATAATTGTTAGTGCATAGGATTGTTACTATTTGATTAGGCAAGACCTGGTTGTTTAAAGCGTTTATAAGCGTGATGAACAATCAGGTCTTTTATATTTATTTGGGAACTTTAACTAATCAAAATAGCTATTCTATACGGGAAAAGGAGGAAGTTATGAAAGGAAGATGGAATCAAAAATTATGTGCTGTAGCAACTGTTTCAATGTTGTTATCATCAGCACCAGTTGGGGTATTAGCACAAGAAAATGCAAGAATTACTCAGTCAGACCCCGAAGAAGTATATGTTGATATCATTGGAGATGGGCAAAGAACCACGCTATTTAATGAAAATTGGAAGTTTCATCGTGGTGATATAAATGATGCTCAAAACAAAGATTACAATGATTCAACTTGGGAAACGGTGAATTTACCACATGACTATAGTATTGATCAAGATTTCACAACAAGCGGAGAAGCAGAGAGTGGTTTTTTACCAGGTGGCGTTGGCTGGTATCGAAAAACTTTTGTAGTACCTAAAAAATATCAAGAAAAACAATTGATGATTGAGTTTGATGGCGCTTATATGAATGCTGAAGTTTATTTAAATGGGACAAAATTAGGTGAGCATCCATATGGATATACTGCTTTTGCATTTGATTTGACTGAGGGCTTAATCTGCGATGGTGAGACTGAAAATGTTTTAGTAGTAAAAACTAATAATAAAATTCCAAGTAGTCGCTGGTACTCTGGAAGTGGGATTTATCGAGATGTAAAGTTAACAGTTACAGATAAGGTTCATGTTGGCTATAATGGAACTAAAATCATTGCTAAAGATTTAGAAAATACTAAGGACAATAATGTTAAAGTTGATGTTACAGCAACAATCGATAATGATAGCGATACAAATAAAACGATCACAGTTAAAAATACTTTATTGGATGCTCAAGGAAATGCCGCGGGTAGTACCGTCACTAATGAAGTTGAATTAGCAGCTAAAAGTACAAAAGATGTAAAACAGGAAGTGTCTGTTATTGCTCCTAAATTGTGGTCCACTGAGGATACAAATTTATATACAATGAAAACTGAAATCGTGGCGGATAATAAAGTTTTAGATACTTATGAAACTGAGTATGGTTTCCGCTATTTTGATTTTGATAATAATACAGGTTTTTCATTAAATGGTGAAAAAATAAAATTAAAAGGTGTTTGTCTGCACCATGATCAGGGTGCACTAGGAGCAGTTGCTAATCGTGATGCAATTGAACGGCAGGTCAAAATATTAAAAGAAATGGGATGTAATGCGATTCGTGTTACCCATAATCCTGCGGCATCAGTTTTATTAGAAGTATGTAATGAAAATGGAATGTTAGTTATTAATGAAGCTTTTGATGGCTGGACCGAATATAAAAATGGAAATGTTAATGACTACACTTCACATTTTAATGAAGTAATTAGTACCGATAATCAAATTGTTAATGGAAAAGCTGGAATGAAGTGGGGCGAATTTGATGTTAAAGCAATGGTTGATGGTGCTAAAAATGATCCAAGTGTAATTATGTGGTCATTAGGTAATGAAATTGATGAAGGAGTATCAGGAAATACCTCACATTATTTAAATTTAGTTGATGATTTAATTAAATGGGTTCAAGAGGTTGATACAACTCGTCCAGTCACAAATGGTGATAATCGCAAAAATACTAATCCAAATGCGATGCTCAGCCAAATTAATCAAAAAATATATGAAGCTGGTGGCGTGGTTGGAATGAACTATGCAAATGGTGATCAAACTATAGCTATGCACAATACTTATAGCGATTGGCCACTATACGGTTCTGAAACGGCAAGTGCTGTCCATAGTCGTGGAGTTTATAATACTACGGGTAAAGATGATAATACTTTACAAATGTCAGAATATGATAATGATGAGGCAAAAGTTGGCTGGGGACATTCAGCAAGTGATGCCTGGCAATTTGTTATTAAGAATGATTTCAATGCTGGAGAGTTTGTGTGGACTGGTTTTGATTATATTGGTGAACCAACGCCATGGAATGGAACTGGAGCAGGAAGTGCAAGTGGTCAGGGAGCTAAACCTAAATCATCATATTTTGGAATTGTTGATACTGCGGGATTTGTAAAAGATACTTATTATTTATATAAAAGTATGTGGGACGAAGATACAACTACTTTGCATTTAATGTCAACATGGAACAATGATGAAATAGTCAAAAATAATAATGGTAAGGTCAAGGTCGATGTATTTACTAATGCTGCAAAAGTGGAGTTATATTTAAATGGGAATAAAGTGGGGGAAGATACAGCAACAACGCATACTACTGCTTTAGGATATAAGTATCAAACATTTTCAAATGGAGAATTTTACCCAAGCTTTAATGTAACCTGGGCTTCAGGAACGTTGAGTGCTAAAGCATATGACAAAAAAGGTAATTTAATTACAGAAACTGAAGGAAGAAGCAGTGTAACGACTAATACCAAAGCTGCAAAATTAGCGATAAGTGCTGATAAAAAGGAAATTTTAGCTGATGGCAGTAGTTTATCTTATCTTACTGTCGATGTTAAAGATATGAATGGAAATATTGTCGCTGGAGCTGATAATCGTATTAATTTCAAGATTGAAGGAAATGGTAAAATTGTTGGGGTTGATAATGGTAATGCAGCTGATACTGATAGTTATAAGGGAACTTCACGAAAAGCCTTTTCAGGAAAGGCATTAGTGATTGTTCAATCTACTAAAGATGAGGGATCATTTACACTTAGTGCCAGCAGTGATGGTTTAAGTGGTTCAAATATTTCTGTCAAGACGGTTAAAAATGCTGTTGAGGGTGATGCTTATCTGCAAAGTTACACAATTGCTAAAAATTTATATGTTAATGTTGGTGAAGAACCTGATCTGCATGCAAAAGTTGTAGGAACATACAATAATGGGGAGACAAGAGACTTAACGATTAAATGGAATGAATATGATAAAGAATCATTAAATAAAATTGGTGAGTTCACAATAACAGGAAAACTTCAGGATAGTGAAGCTGTAGTAACTGTAACGGTTCATGTAATTGGTAATGTCGTAGCCATGGAAAACTATTCAACAGTAACTAGTGCAGGAATTACACCGGTATTACCACAAACGGTTCGAGGACTTTATGAAAATGGAAATTATAGTGAGGCTTTTCCGGTTAAATGGAATATTCCTGCTGATGCTTTTAAAAATGAAGGAATGGTAACAGTAAAAGGTACAGTCAATGTTCTAAATGAAGTAAAAGATGTTACAGCAACTGTTCGAGTAGCACCAAAATTAGCTGATTCACAGAATATTGCTTCAAAGAATTATCAAGATACACCATT
This sequence comes from Erysipelatoclostridium sp. MSK.7.34, assembly GCF_019041935.1. NCBI lineage: Bacteria > Bacillati > Bacillota > Erysipelotrichia > Erysipelotrichales > Coprobacillaceae > Thomasclavelia > Erysipelatoclostridium sp. MSK.7.34. The sequence continues at coordinate 41,448 of NZ_JAHPYJ010000019.1, read as the reverse complement.
ATTTACAAATGGGAAAATGGTCAATGGTGTTCCAAGTGAACCAACAGCAACGCCAATCAATGATTCATTGAGTGAATTAAATGATGGGATTACTAATGAAAGTGGACGCGAAAGCGCACGGTGGACAAATTGGAGTTTAAGAAATGAAAATCCTCCGGTGGATACTTATGTACAATTAGAATGGCAAAAAGAATACTTGATGCAAAATATTAAACTGTGGCATTTTACGGATAATCAATTCAGTGTTTTACCAGGTGATAACAATGTCCGGTTTGAATATTATGATGTTCCAACAAATTCATGGCAAGAAATTGAGTCTTCGCACATTACACAAGTACCATATACATCTGGTGATACTCCATATGGATTTATTCACCCGATTACAACTAATAAATTACGCATATGGATGAAGTCACCGCAAGTTAATAAATGTATTGGTTTAACAGAAATAGAAGTATATGATTATATTTTACCAGTAACTGCAAATTCATCTGCAAATCTAGATGATTTAAAATTAGATGGGGTTAATATTAAAGAATTTAATGGTTATCGAGGGTATGATAAGCTTACTAAAACATATACTGTTGATTTGAAAACAGCTGATACCCCATCAGTTATAGCTCAAGGTAATAATAATGAAGCAATTACTGTTTTACCAGTATATAATAATGAAGTAAAGATCATTGTTAGAGCGGAAGATGGTAAAACGATAGAAAATTATACTATTAAATATATTATCTCGGTAAACAAAGAGTTTCTTGAAAACTATATTGAAAGCGATGAAATAAAGAAAGTTTTTGAAACAAGTGAAGAATATACAGTCCAATCGTATCAAGAATTTAAGGAAGCATATGATCAAGCAATAGTGATTTTGAAAGATGATCAGGCAACACAAAAACAAGTTGATGATAGTTATGAAAAATTACAAACTATGTATCAAGCTTTAGTTAAAAAGACTGAAGAAAAAGTTGATAAGAGTCAGTTAGAAGCACTTTTAGCTATTGCTGATAAGATTACTGAAGATATTTTAAGTAATCTTGATGCTGATTTAGTTAAAGAGTTTAAGACCGCTTTACAAGCAGCACAAGATATTTATACTGGAAATGATGTAACTCAAGCTCAGGTAAATGCTGCTATTACACGGTTAAATGTGGCAATTGAAAATTTAAATATTCGTGATTTCAATAAGATTAAATTACAGGAGCTAGTTGAGCGGACTGAAAAATTATCTGCTAAAGATTATACAAGGGCTTCTTGGGAACGATTAGAAAAAGCTTTATCAGCAGCCAAAATTGTCTTAGCAGATGAAAAGGCGACACTGGCAGCTGTTGATGAAGCCAAAACGGTTTTACAAAATGCACTAGAACAATTAGAGAAAGTTGCGATTAGCGAAGAGTCTTCTCAAGGAGTAAAAACTGGTGATGCGGCTAATTTTGCTGGTATATTTGCATTAATGGTTTCAACTGCGAGTCTGGTTTTATGGATGAAAAGAAGAAAAGAAAATAATTAATAATAATAGAAGGATGTTTTAATATGACATCCTTTTTTGGAAATTTGACATTTTTATGATTATCGTATTCGTTGTATATTCTTACTAAGATTGTATAATATAAGTATAGAAAAAGGAGGCGTTTAAAAATGAGTATACCAATAATTATTGTACTTATAGTAGTGGCGTTAATTGTGATTTACTGCATAGTTGCATATAACACATTAACTAAATTAAAGAACCGGGTTAAAACTAACTGGGCACAAATTGATGTGGTATTAAAAAGGCGGGCTGATTTGATCCCGAACCTTGTTGAAACAGTCAAGGGGTATGCTAGTCACGAAAAGGAAACGTTAGAAAATGCAATAAAAGCAAGAAATACTTATGTGACTGCCAATAGTCCTCAAGATCAGCTTGCAGCTTCTGGTGAATTAAATCAGGCTTTAAGCCGATTAATGATGTTAGGTGAAGCTTATCCGGATTTAAAAGCTAATACTAATTTTATGGAATTACAAAAAGAATTGACAGCTACAGAAGATAAAATTACGTATGCACGACAATTTTATAATGATTCAGTAAATAAATATACCAATCAAACAGAAGTTTTCCCTTCAGTGCTTATTGCAAAAATATTTGGTTTTGGAACTTTTGATTATTTTGAGGTTCAAGAAACAGATAAAGAAGTACCAAAGGTTAAATTTTAAAATGAAAGTTAAAAAATTATTTTTAGCACTCTCAATCTTTCTGGTTTCTTTGATGCCGTTACCTGTTTTGGCATCAGGGAATGACCTTCAAGCGGTTAATATGAACATTTATATTAATCAAGATGGTTCAGCAAAAGTTGAGGAAACTTGGAAGATGGATGCGATTGAAGGAACAGAAAACTACAAGGCATTTAATAATCTTTATGGGGCTATGATCAGTGATTTTTCTGTTGTCGATGAAAAAGGAACAAAATATCAATATGTTGATAATTGGGATATTGATGCTAGTCGTCAAGAGAAGAAAAATAAATGTGGGATCATTGAAAAGAGTGATGGTTATGAGTTATGTTATGGGATAGGTGATTATGGTCAACACACATATACGATGACATATACGATTACTCCATTTGTTAATCAATATAGTGATGCTCAGGGGTTTAATTGGCAATTACTTAATCAGGAAATGGATCCTAAACCAGCTGAATTTGAAGCAACGATTAGTTCTGATTACAAGTTTTATGATCAAGATAGTGATATTTGGGGCTTTGGCTATGAAGGACAAGTTATTTTTGATGATCATGGAGCGATAATTATATCGAATCGTGATTTAAACAATAATCGTCGAGGCGATATTAATTATGTTAATATTTTAGTTAGAGTACCCGATGGAACTTTTAGCAATGCAATAACCAAAAATGAATCATTTGAAGCTGTTTTAGAAGATGCACGTGATGGCTCAAGTTATCAAGAAGATTCTAGTGATGGTTCAATATTTATGTTTATTGGTATTAGTGTTGCGGTACTTGCTGGGATAATTGCAGTAATTGTTGGAGTTGTATCTAAAGCAAACAAAAATAAACAATTATATTTTAGTGACGGTAACAATGAAATTCCGACAATGGAACATGTTAATCCGTTCCGTGATATTCCTTGTCATAAAGATATCTACTATTTTTATTACGTTGCAACAAAAGCAGGGATTATCCAGCAAGATGATCGTTCAGGTATCTTGTGTGCTATGTTGTTAAAATGGATCAGAGATGGCTATGTGAATTTTACCATGGAACCGGGCACTGGCTGGTTTAAAAAAGATAAATATGAAATTGATTTCAGTGGTGAGATTCCAACAGAAAATATTTTAGAAGAAAAGATGTTAGGTTATTTTCGGGAAGCAAGTGGTGATAATCAAATCTTAGAGAATAAAGAATTTGAACGTTGGTGTAAACGGAATTATGAAGAAATCGAAGATTGGTTTAATGATTTGATTGAATTTGAAGAAAAAGAATTAAAAGAAAAAGGCTTAATGAAAAAGCAAACAACTTATAAAAAGTTCTTAGGAATAGATATTGCAAATGAAAAAGTAGTTTATGAACCATCATTTAGAGATGATATCATTTATACTAAAGGATTAAAACGCTTTTTATTAGACTTTAGTAGTATTGAAGAAAAAGAAGTAATTGAAGTAAAACTCTGGGAAGAATATTTAATGTTTGCTTCAATTCTTGGTATTGCTGACGAGGTAGAAAAACAAATTGGTAAACTCTGCCCAGAATTTAATCAATATTCAAATATTGATTACACTTATACGATGTTAGCAACGAGAACATTTATGTATGGTGGTGTTCGTAGTGCAGCTAATGCATATAGTGCAGCTCATAGTTCATCGTATAGCGGTGGCGGTGGTTTTAGTTCCTTTGGCGGAGGCGGAGGTGGTTTCTCCGGAGGCGGCGGAGGCGGAAGCCGATAAAATAAAGAAAACCTGGAAGAATGAAATGAACCTCCTAAGTTGTTGCTTCAACTTAGGAGGTTCGCTTCAAAACTCCAGGTTATTTTATTGTTGTGCTTCTAATTCAGCGATTTTATCAGCAAATTGAGGTAAGTGTTTTTTATGAGCAATCAACATTTCATCTAATAATGTTTTAGCAATTTGACCACTTGGAACTAATGGATTAATTGTAAATGCATGTAATGCTTTACCATAATCACCAGTAACGGCGGCTTCAATTGTAGTTTCTTCCATTGCTTTCATAATTTGAACCATTCCCCGAGCTGCAGGTTTTAATGTTCCCCAAGAAATTGGCATTGGTCCTGCTGCTGTAATGATAGCAGATACTTCAGCTACACTATCATATGGAAGATCAGTTAATGCCCCTTTGTTTTGTGTTGATACGACCATAGTTGTACGTTTATCATTATAGATTGAGTTGATTAATTCACAAGCAGCATCACTATAATAAGTACCACCACGTTTTGTCAATTGTTCTGGTTTATAATCTAAATTAGGATCTTTATATAATTCAAATAATTCAGCTTCTGTTCTTTTTACAACTTCAGCACGAGTACCATTTTCTTTGAAGTCGGCAATTTCATCTTCAAGCATATCATCAGTGATATAGTAGTAACGGTGATACATACATGGCAGATATCCTAAATCTTGGATTTGTTCTGCAACAAATGAAATATTTTTAATATTTGCTACTCCGGCATCAGCGGCACGTTTAGCGGCTTTTTCCTCTTCTTCCTTTGCACGTGTAGCATTAGCCCCAAATTTTCTTAAACCATCGTTTTCAACATATAGTTTTTGAATTGCTTTATCAGTTAATTCAGTTCCATCAACATCCCATACTCGATGCCAGTGAAAATGGTTTAATCCAGCGAATTTAAAGAATAATTCTTCTTCGTTTTTATCTAAAGCTTTCCCAACCATTTTACGGCAAGAGATAGGTACATTACATAAACCAACAACTTTATCCCATTTACCATATTTGATAACAGCTTCAGTAACCATTCCACTAGGATTAGTAAAGTTTACTAGCCAGGCATTTGGACATAGTCTTTTCATATCTTCAACGATTTCTAAGATAACAGGAACAGTTCTAAATGCTTTAAACATTCCTCCGGCACCATTTGTTTCTTGCCCAATAATCCCATGACTTAAGGGAATTCTTTCGTCTTTAATTCTTGCATCCAATAAGCCAACTCTAAATTGAGTAGTAACGAAATCAGCGTCTTTTAAAGCTTCTTCACGATCTAATGTTAAATGAATCGTCATAGGAACACCCGCAGCTTTTACCATTCTTTGTGCCATTGCTCCAACGATTTCTAATTTTTCTTTACCTTCTTCAATATCAACTAACCACAGTTCTTTGATAGGTAGTTCATCATATCTTTTAATAAATCCTTCAACTAATTCTGGAGTATATGAACTCCCGCCACCGATGGTAGCAATTTTTACAGGTCTTTTTGCCATTTGTAAATCTCCTTTGTTTTTTGTTACAAGGCTATTATAACGGCAAAAGAAAAGAAAGTGGTCTTTTTTCAGGTGATGAAAACCGCTTTCATTTTATGAAAATAATATAATAAGTTATCGTGCTTATGGTAATAATTAATATATTATTTTAATAACAGGTTGTATGGATTGATAGTTCCGGGAATTACTTGTAAATAATCATTTTTTAATAATTCATTGATTACATTGCATAATATATTAATATCGGTTTCTTCACCAGTACATTCAAGATAGAGACTTTGACTGCCACAAGCATCACGTAATTTGAGAATGTAGTCAAATTGGCGTTCTTTTAATAAATTATTGATGTCTTGGACTTGGAAAATTGAAATTGTTTTCATGTTTTTAACTCCTTTTGTTAAAATAATGTTATAATTTCATTATATAAAAGTCAAGGAGGATATATAATGGCTGCAACTGAAAAAGAAAAAGCAACCAAGCTGGCTCATGAGTTAGTCGCATACATAGAGAGTGAACAAAGTGATTTGAAGGCTAGTGATAATGAATTTGATGCTTTATGGCAAAGCATTTATGATGTTTGTATGCTAGTTCATTTTAACATTTTAGATGAACTCTTGAGTGAAGAGGAATATTTAGAAGGAGTTACTTGGCTAAAAGACTATCAACATCTCACTAAAGATTACCAAGATAAAGAATTGGAATTATGAAAGGATAAAGAATAATGAAAAATTATTTAATTGTTACCGATACAACAAGTGCGATGAACGGGGTTCAAGCGAAAGAATCTGGAATTGAGTTAGTCTCACTAAGTGTACTGATTGACGGGATCGAGTACAAAGACCAAATTGATATTTCAACGGAAGAATTATATAAAAAACTGGAAGCTGGATGTATCCCTACGACATCACAGCCAAATACTGGATATTTACATGAATTAATGGCGAATTGGAAAGCTAAAAATTATGAAGCTATTATCATTATCACCTGCAGTAGTGATTTAAGTGGAACTTGGAGTGGATTTAATCTTGTGAAAAATCAGTTAGAAATGAATAATATGTATATTTATGATAGCCGCCAAGTTGGTGCACCTGTCATGGATATGGCATTAGCGGCTAAACAGATGGCTGATAATGATCATGATGTAAATGAAATTTTTGAAATGTTAGAAATGAAAACTAAAAATAGTTTTTCTTTTTTAGCCCCATTTGATTTTAAGCAATTGGCGCGCTCGGGACGGTTATCGCCGGTAGCTGCTAAAATGGCATCAATCTTGAAAGTAAAAGCTTTACTTTATTTGAAGGAAGATGGTAGTTGTGTCGATAAATATGCGATGAGTAGGACAGAATCAAAAATTGTTAAAACTGTAATTGACAAATTTAAAAATGCTGGTGTTAATGCTAAGGATTATACATTATACATCTCTCATGCTGATAATGAAGAATCAGCGCTGAAAGCAAAACGATTATTACAAGATATTTTTGATAATATTGAGGTTATCGTAAACAAGTTACCAGCTGTATTGACTTGTCATGGCGGGATGAAATGTATATCTGTGCATTATATACATAAGATGTAATAGGTGAGAAAATGAAAGTTGTTGATATGCATTGTGATACCATCTTGCGGCTTTATGATGAAGGTGGCTGTTTATCAAAAAATGATTTTAATATTGATTTAAAGAAAATGGTTAAAGGTGATTATTTGTTGCAAAACTTTGCGATGTTTGTAAACTTAAGTGATCATCTTGATCCACTAACAAAGGCACAGCGATTAATTGATCTATATTATACAGAACTAGAAAAAAGTCCTGAGCTGATTAAACCAGTATATAGTTATGAAGATATTCTTAATAATCAAAAAAATGGTCTAATGTCAGCGATGCTTACATTGGAAGAAGGGGCAGTCGTAAATAATGATCTTGCAATCTTACGTAATTATTATCGTCTAGGCGTTAGGATGATTACTTTAACTTGGAATCATCCTAACGGAATAGGTTATCCTAATTTGATTAGTACTAAGGAATTTAAAGATTTATATCATTTAAATACAGAAGATGGATTAACTGATTTTGGGATTGCTTATGTCAAGGAAATGGAGCGGTTGGGAATCATTATCGATGTTTCACATTTGAGTGATGCGGGATTTTATGATGTATTAAAATATACGACAAAACCGTTTGTTGCATCACATAGTAATGCTCGTAGCGTTTGCGGAGTTGCTCGAAATATGTCTGATGATATGATCAAACAGTTAGCGAAACGTAATGGCGTCATGGGAATTAATTTTTGCGGAGATTTCTTAAAACCATCGAGTCATGGCGGGATGCGTTCATGTATTGAAGATATGGTTAAACATATTTTATATATTAAGGAACTGGTGGGGATAGATTATGTTGGCTTAGGTAGTGATTTTGATGGTATTGATCAAAACCTTGAATTAGCTGATGCTTCGATGATGCCCCAATTAGCTGCTGCACTGCAGGAAGCTGGCTTTAGTGAAAATGAAATTGAGAAAGTTTTTTATAAGAACGTTTTACGTGTTTATAGTCAAATTTTATAGAAACAGAAAAACGACAAGTGGGGAAATCACTTGTCGCTTTTATTATTAGTTATCAGGGAAAGGATACTAATAATACATGATATCAGGGAAGGATATCTTTATATATTGTTTGTAGTCATTATATTGAAGGGAAAATCGAATATTTCTTTTGACTACATTGTTAGTATATAACTAAACAATGGTGAAAATGTATATAGAATATCTTAAAATATGTGATAATTATTCGTTCGGATAGATATCGAGCTATTTTAAAATGGCGAAATATAGTGTATAATACACATAAGTGGAGGAATGAGGATGAAAAGCTTATTTTATCGTTTAATTATCTTTTTAGATACAGCTAGTGAAGCTGATACAAATTATAATATTGCCTGGTATATGGCTCATAATTTTTCAAAAGTGGCCAAAATGGGAATTAGTCAGCTTGCTAAAGAATGTTATGTATCCCCGGCAACGATTTCACGTTTTTGTCGTGCTTTAGGATATGAAAATTATGCTCATTTAAAACAAGAATGTTCTTCATTTGCTTCAGATAGCAAAAAGTTTAATAATTTAATTAATGTTCCTTTGGACATGATGAAAGATAAACCTCAAGAATGTACTAAATATTATAGTGATCAAGTATGTGATGCTATTTCAAAATTGTCACAGCGGTTAGACTGGAATGTGATTGATAAAGTTCTACAGGCTATTCATGATAGTGATTCAGTAGCTTTTTTTGGAACTCAGTTTTCTCATTCTGCAGCGTTGCATTTTCAAACTGATTTACTAATGCTGGAAAAGTTTACAATGGCATATATGGAAACAGAACGTCAGATTGATTGTGCGCGTTTGATGGATGAAAATAGTGTTGCAATTATTGTGACAGTAAATGGATTTTATGCACGGAGTAATTCGAAAGTTTTACAGTATTTAAAGAAATCAAAATGTAAGGTTGTTTTAATGACAAATAATCCAGGGATAGATATTGGAATAAACGTTAATTATACGATTGTATTAGGTGATAGCGAACAGCGAAAGATTGGTAAACATACGTTATTAACAGCAGTTGAATTGATGTCACTGCGATATTATTCTTTATATTATCCAGGAATTCAGGAAAAAATTATCTAAAAAGGTTTTAACCTTTTTTTATGGAAGGAAAAAGTTATGCGTGAGATTAAATGTGAAGATATTACAAAAACAGTAAAACAACTATGTATGGAAGCAGCTTGTAATTTACCCAGTGATGTGTTTAAGGCACTTAAAGATAAGATAGATACAGAACCATATCCCTTAGCTAAAAAGACTTTGGAAGTATTGATTGATAATGCTGATTTAGCTAAAGATAATATGATGCCGATTTGTCAAGATACTGGTATGGCTTTTGTGTATATTACAATTGGACAAGAAGTTCATGTGGATGGTGATTTAAAAGCTGCTATTAATGAAGGAGTGCGTCAAGGGTACGAGGAAGGTTATCTTCGTAAATCAGTAGTTGATGATCCATTATTTGAACGGATCAATACTAAAGACAATACCCCAGCAATTATTTATTTTGATCTTGTTTGTGGTGATGAATTTAAAATTGTTGTAGCTCCAAAAGGATTTGGGTCTGAAAACATGTCACAAATTAAAATGTTAAAACCAAGTGATGGATTGCAGGGAGTTAAAGATTTTGTAATGAAAGTGGTTAATGACGCTGGACCTAATGCTTGCCCGCCGATGGTGATTGGTGTAGGGATCGGAGGGTCATTTGACAAAGTTACGATGTTGTCAAAACAAGCAATGATGCGTGAAATTGGAACCCATCACGAAGATAGCCGATATGCTGCTTTAGAAACTGAATTATTAGAGATGATCAATGCTACAGGAATTGGACCAGCTGGTTATGGTGGAAAAACTACGGCTCTATCATTGAATATTGAGACTCATCCTACTCATATTGCTGGAATGCCTGTTGCAGTAAGTATTTGCTGCCATGTAGCGCGTCATAAGGAGGCTTCATTATGATTAAATTGACAACACCGCTTACCGTTGAAAAAATAAAACAATTACATGCTGGTGATGAAGTGTTACTAAGCGGAACTATCTATACGGGTCGTGATGCGGCTCATAAACGTTTGATGGCTTTGATTGAAGAAGGAAAGGAATTACCTTTTCATTTAGAGGATCAAGTAATTTTTTATGTGGGACCAACGCCAAGTAAACCTGGTAAAGTATTTGGGAGTGGAGGACCTACAACGTCTGGGAGAATGGATGCTTTTGCACCAACAATGATCAAGTTAGGATTACGTTCGATGATTGGTAAGGGATATCGTCAGCAGGCAGTTAAAGATGCAATCATTAAATATCATGGAGTGTATTTTGGTGCTATCGGTGGAGCCGGAGCGATGATGTCTAATTGCATTAAAGAATGTACAGTAATTGCTTTTGATGATCTTGGACCTGAAGCGATTCGACGTTTAGAAGTTGAGGATATGCCATTAGTAGTAGTGATTGATAGTAATGGTAACGATCAATATGAATTAGGGCGTAACGATTATTTAAGTACATGTAAATAAAGAGAAAGTATTAAAGAGGTAATATAATAATGTTTAAAAAGAAAAGAGATTATGGATATTACAGCAGTTATGGAACAAGTAGTCGAAGTCGCCTTAAGGTTGGACGCGTTGCTCTTGTTGGGGCTGTTGGGGTTGTCTTAGTTATTGGAATTGTTGTTGTGTTAAATTTGACACGGATTAAATTATTAATCAAGGGCTATTCATTTTCACAAGCAAGTGAAATTTTGTCATTAACAAAAGAACAAGAAAATGAAATTTTATCCCATGATAAACTTGATCATATTACTAATTGGATAGCAAATTCTAAAAAAGTTTCTTTATATGATGAATACGAAAAATATCTAGGCATGAATAAAAAGATGGAATATGCTGATGTTGTTACATATATTAATGGATTATTTAAAGAAGAAGTACCTAAACTAAAAAGTATGGGGTATAGTGAGAAAGTTATTTGGAATTTGATTAGTGATAAAGTATCAAAAGAAGATTTACAATATTTGATCGATCATAATTATACTGCCAAGGATTTAGAGCCTTATCGCAAAGTAAAAGGTTATCAAATTCAAAATCTTGAAGCGTATATCAACGCTTATAATAATTACAAAGACTATAATTATGCAGTATGTATTACTAACTATCCATTTTTGATTTCATCTAATGGTGAGCCTAAAGAAAGCTATACAATTACTAATCCTGATGATTTATTAGTTTTAGTAAAAAAAGGTTTCTATTTACCAGAAAGCTATGAACCTAAATTAGTAGATCCGGAAATTCCAGTAGCTCCAGATTGTCAAAATCCGAAAATGACTAAAGAAACATCAGATGCTTTAACTAAAATGTATGAAGCAGCTAAAAAAGAAGGATTAGAATTAGTTGTTAATAGTGCGTATCGTTCATATCAGACACAAGTTGATACAATGGCTGATTTTGAAAGACGTTTTGGCGGGCAGTATGCAAATGAATATGTCGCTCAGCCTGGAGCAAGTGAACATCAAACTGGTTTAGGAATTGATTTAACTAGTCAAAGTGTTGTAGAAGGTAAAAAAATCACTTTTGGTGATACTGATGAATATAAATGGGTAATTAAAAATTGTGCTAAATATGGCTTTATTATCCGTTTTGAAAATGGTACTGACGGAATAACGGGAATTGCTCATGAGCCTTGGCATTTACGTTATGTTGGTAAAGATGTAGCAAAAAAAATCGTTGAAAAGGAATGGACTTTTGAAGAATATTGTTTATATAACAATGTAATGCCAAAAGTTACGAAAAAATAATCTAGGGGTTACCTCTAGATTATTTTAATGAGGTAAAGAAATGAAAACATTAATTACTACTTTAAATTCAAAATATATACATAAGTCTTTATCGTTAAGATTGCTTTATGTAGCTACTAAAGAATATCATGAGGTGGATTTTAAAGAATATACGATCAAAGAGGATCTTGATACAATTGCAAATGATATTATTGAACAAAAAGTACAGGTTGTGGCTTTTAGTGTCTATATTTGGAATGTTGATTTAATAAAAATATTGATAGATAAATTAAAAAAAATGGACCCACAATTAGTTATTGTAATTGGAGGACCGGAAGTAAGTTATGAAATTGATTATTTTCTAGATAACTTTAAAATTGACTATTTAATTAGTGGTGAAGGTGAGGTGGCTTTTAAAGAACTGTTAGATTGTTTAGAAACACAGCAGCCGATTAATATTCAAGGAATTAGCAGAAAAGATAAGCGAGATTATCAACAAACTAAGCCGGTTGATCTACAATATCTTGAAACACTTGAATCACCTTATTTATTAAAACGTGATCTTGCTGATATGGATAAGCGGATTCTTTATTTTGAAACAAGTCGCGGCTGTCCATATCAATGCCAGTACTGTTTATCTTCATTAGAAAAAGGATTACGCTTCTTTAGTTTAGATTATTTAAAAGCGCAATTATCATTATTGCTTGATAGTGGAGTTAAGACAATTAAGCTGCTAGATCGGAGCTTTAATGCTAAAACAGCTCATGCTTTGGCGATTTTAGAATTTATTTTTAAGCATTATCGACCAGGAATTCAATTTCAATTCGAAATTAATGGTGATGTACTAGATCAGCGAATTATTGATTATATTAATGATTATGCTCCAAGAGGATTATTACGATTTGAAATAGGAATTCAGTCAACATATGAGCCGACAAATGAAATCGTTAAAAGATATCAAAATTTTGAACGGTTAAGTGAGGTAATTAAACAGTTACAGCAAAATCATAAAATTGATTTTCATTTAGATTTGATTGCAGGTTTGCCTTTAGAAAACCTAGAGAGATTTGCCCGATCATTTGATGATGTTTTTGCTTTTTATCCAAAGGAACTGCAATTAGGTTTTTTAAAGTTATTGAGAGGAACAAGTCTTCGAAAAGAGGCAGAAAAATATGGGTATGTATATGATGAAAATCCACCCTATGAATTGCTTTATAGTAATGATTTAAGCCCTGAAGATATTGGGAAAATTCATTTGGCAGAAGAAATGTTAGAGAAATTCTGGAATAGTGGCAAGATGCCAATAACAATGAATACAGTGATAAGAACAGTCGCTTCACCTTTTTATTTTTTCTTAGACCTGGGCAATTATTATTTGAAACAACAATTTAAAATGTTTAAATTTCAAAATGATGAATTATTTAGTTATTTAGACGAATATTTAAATCGGCAGTATCAGGATTTATTGATTGAAGACTATTTACGGTTATCAAAAATAAAACCTAAACGCTGGTGGAAGGCCCGTTTAGATAAAAGCGAAGCACGTGAAACAATGCATTATTTGATAGAAAAATATGACTTAGACCAAGAAGAAGTCTTTAGATATGGGGTGGTTGAAAAGGTAACTGATGGCTACTTATTAGCGATTTATCAAAATTATCAGGTTAGTGTGAAAAAGTATTCTTGATAATGATAAACGGTTATATTACGTTAGATAACGTTTTCCTGTAATGGGAGAGCGTTTTATTTTATGATTATAAAAAGGGCTGGGTAAAGGAGTATATAACATGAATTAAAAATACAAATAAGATATACTTAATAGTGCATGGAGGGATATAGAATGATAGAAAATATTCGTAAGAGAGATGGGCGCCTAGTCGCATTTGAGTTAGATAAGATTGCAGGAGCTATATACAAAGCATTTGAAGCAAGTGGTGGTAAATATGAATTAAAAAATGCCATGAATATTGCTAAAACAGTTGAAACAAAGCTAGAAAAAAAGAAGAGTGAATTACCAACGGTAGAATTAGTTCAAGATACGGTTGAAGAAGTATTGATTGAACAAGGATATGTACGAGTGGCTAAAGCCTATATTTTATATCGCGCTAATCGTACGCGTGAAAGGGATATGAAGTCACGGCTAATGAAGACTTTTGAAGAGATTACTTTTGCTGATAGTAAAGATAGTGATCTAAAAAGAGAAAATGCTAACGTGAATGCAGATGCTCCGATGGGGACAATGCTGAAATATGGAGCTGAAGCAGCAAAACAGTTTAATGAGATGTTTGTATTAAATCCTAAACATGCACGTGCTCATATTAATGGGGATATACATATTCATGATATGGATTTTTTAACTTTAACAACAACTTGTTGTCAAATTGATTTAATTAAATTATTTGCAGGAGGATTTTCAACTGGCCATGGAGTTTTAAGAGAGCCAAATAGCATTAGTATCTATGCTGCTCTAGCTTGCATTGCTATCCAGTCAAACCAAAATGATCAACATGGAGGTCAGGCAATTCCTAATTTTGATTATAGTATGGCACCAGGTGTTGCAAAATCATACTTAAAGCATTTTTATCATAATTTAGCTAAAGCAATTACTTTATTAGTAAAATTAGATGGTGAAGATATTGCGACTAAAGTAAAGGGAGAAATGCGTTTAAAACCTACTTTAGATAAAAATGAGGCATTTGAAGAACAATTAAAAGAAACACTGAAAGCTAATAAAGTAGATAAATTTGTAGATGAAATCGTTGAATTTGCAATTACAAGCGCTTATGAAGAAACTGATCGAGAGACATATCAAGCGATGGAGGCGTTTATTCACAATCTTAATACTATGCATTCAAGAGCTGGAGCACAAGTACCGTTTAGTTCAATCAATTATGGTATGGATACTTCAAGTGAAGGGCGCATGGTAATGCGTAATATATTATTAGCAACAGAAGCTGGGCTAGGTCATGGTGAAACACCAATTTTTCCAATTCAAATATTTAGAGTAAAAGAAGGAATCAACTATAATGAAGGTGAGCCTAATTACGATCTTTTTAAATTAGCTTGTCGTACCTCTGCAAAACGTTTATTCCCTAATTTTTCATTTGTTGATGCTCCTTTCAATAAACAATATTATAAAGGAACGCCAGAAACTGAAATTGCTTATATGGGATGTCGAACACGAGTTATGGGAAATGTTTATGCTCCGGACAAAGAAATTAGTTTTGGGCGTGGAAATTTAAGTTTTACTTCTATCAATTTACCAAGATTGGCAATTCGTTCTAAAGGAGATGTAAATGAGTTTTTTGATAAGCTTGATGGAATGTTAGATTTATGTATTGAGCAATTGTTAGAACGTTTTGAAATTCAATGTCGTCGTAAGGCTAAAAACTATCCTTTTTTAATGGAGCAGGGAGTTTGGCTTGATAGTGATGAATTAAAACCTGATGATGAAGTTCGTGAGGTTTTAAAACATGGAACTTTAACAGTCGGATTTATCGGATTAGCGGAAACATTAAAAGCTTTGATTGGGGTACATCATGGTGAAAGTGAAAAAGCTCAGATCTTAGGATTACAAATTGTTGCTCATATGCGCAAGGCAATGGATAAAGCAACTGAAAAATATAATTTGAATTTTAGTTTGATTGCTACTCCGGCAGAAGGACTTTCAGGTCGTTTTGTTAAAATGGATAAAAAACTTTTTGGAGAATTAGACGGGATTACTGATCGTGAATATTATACTAATAGTTTCCATATTCCTGTATATTATCCAATTAGTGCTTTTAAGAAAATAAAATTAGAAGGACCATATCATGAATTAACTAATGGTGGTCATATTAGTTATGTCGAGATGGATGGGGATCCGACTAAAAATATTGCTGCATTCGAAAAAATTGTTAGAGCAATGCATGATAATGGAATTGGTTATGGAGCAATCAATCATCCAGTTGATCGTGATCCAGTATGTGGTTATAATGGAATTATTGATGATGTTTGCCCGTTATGTGGAAGAAGCGAGGAAGAACATCATGGTTTTGAACGAATCCGGCGAATCACTGGTTATTTAGTAGGAACATTAGATCGTTTTAATGATGGGAAAAAGGCTGAAGAAAGTGATCGTGTAAAACACGAAACCAAGGAATGAATAATTAATGGAAATTAGATTATTTGGTACGGTTAATGATTCTATTGTTGATGGGCCGGGCTTAAGATATGCGATTTTTACCCAAGGTTGTTTTCATAATTGTTTAGGCTGCCACAATCCTAAAAGCCATGATATTAATGGCGGGTATATTAGAGATACTAGTGAAATAATTAATGAAATTGATGAAAATCCTTTATTAGATGGAATCACGTTATCAGGTGGTGAACCAATGTTACAAATCGAGCCTTTAAAAGAACTTTGTAAAGCTGCTCGACTTAGAAAACTAAATATTGTTATTTATAGTGGTTTTACATTCGAACAAATTATGGATGATCCTAATAAAAAATCATTATTGGAACTTTGCGATATGCTAATCGATGGCAAATTTGAATTAGATAAAAAAAGTTTAGCTTTACTTTATCGTGGTTCATCTAATCAAAGATTGATTAATATTCAACAATCTCTAAGCCAAAGAGAGGTAGTTGAATATTTGGCTGATGAGAATAATGAAATTAAGATTTAAGGAAGCACAGCTTCCTTTTTTGTTTTAAAGATTGGTGATTAGTTTATAAAGCAAATAAAAAGGCACTATGCAAGTGTGCCTTTAGACTATACTTATTTAATTAATAAGTTAGCTTGTAACCAAGCTCTCTCTTCATTTGTTAAAAATGGTGCAACATGATCAAATACTAATTGTTGATAATCATTGATTTGTTTGATTTCATGATTAGATAATAATTCAAGATCTAAACCATCTAAATCAAATGGAACCATTGTAATTGGTTCAAATTTTAAGAACTGACCATATTCATTAGTTTCGACTTCAACACATAACAATTCATTTTCATGACGAACACCATGACTATTTTCGATATAAATACCAGGTTCATCTGTTGTGATCATTCCTGGTTCAAAAGCACACATTTTAGCAAATCCTGGACGATCATGGGGTCTGAATCCATTTGGTCCTTCATGGACGTTTAAGAAGTGACCAACTCCATGTCCTGTTCCGCAGCGATAATCAAGATTGTATTCATAAACTATACCACGTGCTAATAAATCTAGGTTTGGACCAGTTGTTCCCGCTAAGAAATGAGCTGCTTGTAGTCTAAACATTGCTTTTAAAGCCACGGTAAAATCACGTCTTTCAATATCACTGATAGGACCTAAAACAAAGGTTCTTGTTGTATCGATCGTTCCATCTAAATATTGACCACCAGAATCGATTAATAGCATTCCCTCGTTAGTTACTTTTGCACAATTTCCAGGTTCTGCTTTGTAGTGCATCAAAGCAGCGTTAGCTTTGTATCCGCAAATAGTATCAAAACTTAGATCAAAAAATTCATTTTGTTCTTTTCTAAATGCTGCTAATTTATCAGAGATGGTAACTTCATCTAATTCGATTTTTCCAACGTTGTTTTTTAACCAATACATGAATTTAGTCATAGCGACACCATCCTTGATATGGGCATTTTTGGTTGCTTTGATTTCAGTTTCATTTTTTATCGCTTTAAAATGTTGAGTTGGATTAGGTGCTGTTTTTATTTCACAATTTAGATTATTGAAGATTTGATAATTAACAATTTGATCATCTAATAAGACTTTTCCAGTTAGTTTTTTAACATCTTCATAAATATCATTATAAGCTCTGATGATAATACTATCCCTTTTTAAAATAGCTTCAGTTTTAACATCAACGACGTTATCTTGAACATATAGAATAGCATTATCTTGATTAATCAAAGCATAAGATAGTACGACGGGATTACAATCTACATCGTTACCACGAATGTTAAATAACCAGACAATATCATCTAAGCTAGTAATAATATGGTGTTGGCAATCTCCCATGGCACTGCGCAAACGTGCAAGTTTTGAAGCACGTGATTCACCGCAATATTCTTCATCATAAATAAAAGCTGGCTCATGAGAGATGCTAGGGCGTTCACTCCAAACTTCATCAACTAAGTCAACATCTGTAATTAGTTTATTACTTAAACGAGCAACTTCTTGATATGACATTACTCGTCCATCAAAACCAACAGTCTTATCAGTGTTTTGATCAAGATATTCTTTGATTGTTGGAACCCCAGGCATAGCCATTTTCATTAAAATAATGCCACTTCCAGCTAATTGTTGTTCTGCTTGGATAAAATAACGCCCGTCAGTCCATAAACGTGCTTCATCTAGACTGATTACTAATGTTCCAGCAGAACCGGTAAATCCTGATAAGAATTTACGTCCTCTAAAATATTCACCAACATATTCACTTTGATGAAAATCACTAGTTGGAATGATATAAATATCAATTCCATTTTCTTTCATTAATGTTTGCATTTTTGCAATATTTTCTTTTATCATATTCATAACCTCACTAACAATACTTTATCACAACTGATTAGCTCCCTCAATGAATATAAAAAAAATAAAAAAAAAACTTACACAAATAAATTTTTTATGCTAGGATAGCATTGCATTAAAAGAATATTACTAAATAATGGTAGTGATGATTAAGTCAGCTGACAAAGATTGTAGCGAAAGTTATGGTTTTGTTAACTGGCTTTTTTATGTTAAAAGGAGGAAAAATTAATGCCAACAAATAGAAAAGAAAGTTTAGTTTTTACAATGTTTATGTGTGCCTTTATGGTTTTTTGGATGAGTGTCTATAATGTCAGTTTACACTTCGGCTTTTCAAGCGAAGCAATCAAAGAAGCATGGTTGGGATTCCCATTAGCCTATTTATTTGCAATTTTATGTGATTGGGTAATAGTATCTAAGTTTGCTAAAAGTTTAGCTTTTAAAGTTGTAAATCCTAAAAATAAACCACTTATTAAGATTATTATGATCTCGTTTTTTATGGTCTGTGGCATGGTTATTTTAATGTCTTTATACGGTGCAGTTGAACAGGCTGGAATCAGTGAACAGACTTTAATGGTGTGGTTGACAAATATTCCAAAAAATTTTATTGCAGCTTTACCACTACAACTGTTAATTGCAGGACCTTTTATTCGAAGCGTTTTCAAAATCTTGTTTACTAGACAAATCGCATAGATTGTCTAGTGATTTTATCAAACTTAGCGCTATAATTATCATGTTAAAAAAGCATGATAATTATTTTTCACGAAAAAAATATAAGTCTTTAAAAAGTTTGTTAAATCGTTGTAAACCCTTGTCAGACTAGGGATACAGCGAAAATGACTATTTTTTTCAATTGATAGATTATTATCGTTGCATTTTTAAAATATAGGAGTATACTTATCTCAGGCAAAGGGGGCTTATACTATGGATGATGTAATTCAAAGGTTAGTAGAAATAGACCGTAAATGTGTCGAACGTGTTGAAGCTGCAAAAGCTAAGAAATTAGATGCGCAAACCAACATGAATGAAAAAAGAAAAGAGATATATGATGGTTTTGTCACCGAACAAAACAAAAAGATTGAGGCGCATAAAGCTGAATTAATGAATAAAAACAAAGAAGAAGCAAAGCAGCTTGATCAAGATTATAATGATACTGTAGCTAATTTAGAGAATCTTTATAATCAAAATAAGGACAAATGGATCAATCAGATTGTCGAAAGATGTTTAAAGTAAGAAGGTGAAGGTATGGCTTTATCGTCAAATGCACTATGTGCTAAGGCTAAAGCGATGTATGGATACCGCATTGGTGAGGAAGGTTATAGTGATCTATGCCGGAAACAGTCACTTAGTGAGATGGTAACATACTTAAAATCGCAAACAAAGTATAGTGGTGTTTTAGAAGATATTAATGTCCGTAACGTTCACCGTCGCCAAGTAGAGGCTGCTTTAAATAAAGAATACTTTGAACGTTGTGCGAGATTAATGAAGTATGCACCAAAAAAGAATCAAGATTTCTATAGCCAAGAGGTCATTGGAATTGAGGTTCAATTGATTGTTGATAAGGTTGTCAGTATTAAAGAAAAAGATCAAGCGAGTTTTTCTTTGGAGATACCTGATTATTTAGCAAGCAAAATGAGTTTCAATATTTATGGATTGATCAATGTTGATAACTATAAGGATCTAGTAACATATTTAAGAGATACTAGGTATTATAAAATATTAGCTGATTTTGATTTTACAGCACCGATTGATATTAATGCTTTAGAACGTCAGATGAAATCACTATTTTATAGTACTTATGTGGCTGCCATTAAAAAGAATTTTAAGGGTAAAGAACAAAAAGAATTATTAGATATTTTATCGACATCGATTGAGTTGATCAATATTACGAAGATCTATCGATTCAAAAAATATTTTAAAGAATCGAATGAAACAATTAAAAATTCTTTATATTTAGAGCATTGTCGAATGTCTTCATCAATGTTGGATACATTAATTGAAGCTCGTAGTGCAAAAGAATTGATGGAATTATTAGCTAATTCTAAATATAAGCTGTATTTAGGTGATAAAGACTATGCTTATATCGAATATTATGTTGAAGAAGTTAGATATAATATCGCTAAAAGATATATGCGTTTTTCTAGTAACGCACCGTTAGTATATTTAACATATTCAATCTTACAAAAGGTAGAGGTTGATAATCTAAAACATATTATTGAGGGAATTAGATATGGACGAGATGCATCTAGTATTGAAGAGATGCTGATCTTTGCATAGGAGGGATTAATGAATGGCTATTATAAAAACACATTTCTTTAATATTTCCTTTGAACATAAAGATTTGATGAAAATGCTAATTAAGATGACCGAGTATCAAGATGAAATGTTTCCTCAAGATTCTAAAAAAATAGCAAATAATGTTAAAGGGGTATCAGTTATGGATGAAGCTAATCCGTATAATGAACCACTAGATAACATTTATCACATCTTAAATCGTTTAAATCTTGAAAGTAATGTTCAAGATAATGAATTTAAAGAAATCAACTTGCATAATGCAAATAAATTAATAGATGATATTAATGATAAAATTGATAATATTGTCAAAATTAAAGAAGATATTACAAAAGAAAAAGAAGAAAATGATGAAGCAATCATTTTGTTGAAAAATCTAGAAGAATCAAAAATAAGTGTTGATGATGTTAAGAATACTAAATATATTACCTGTCGATTTGGAAAGATTCCTGTGAATGAATTTACAAAAATTCAATATTATCGTGATTATGAATTTATTTTTAGGGAATTGAATCGTTCTAAACAATATGTTTGGATCGTTTATGCTGGACTTACAAGCAGTATTTCTGAAATTGATAATGCATTTTCATCAATGTCATTTGAGCCAATTAGCTTACCGGAGTTTGCTCATGGTAAAGTTCATGAAGCAATTGACGAATTAACTGAAGAGTCAACAGCTATGGAACAATATATTGCTAAAATGGATTCTAAACTAGAGGATATAAAAAAGGAATATAAAGAAGAGGTTTTAGAAACATTTACAAGATTATATAACTTAAAAAGACTATTTGATAAATGTCGTTATGTTGTGGACTTTTCACAAAAAGCTTCGATCTACACTTTCAGTAGTTTTGATTTAAAAGAAGCTGAAGCAAAATTTGATGATATTGATAGTGTAAAAGTTATGGAACTACCAGTTAATATCTATGAAAATAGAAATATTGTGGCACCAGTATTAGTAAGAAATAATAGTTTAATGCAACCGTTTGAAAATGTCTTGAGTGTAACACTTGGTGACACTTTTGATCCAACGACGATAGTTGCTTTATTAACGATGCTTATCGGTGCTGTTTGTGTTGGTGATATTGGTGTTGGAGCTTTATTAATTGTATTAGGGTTCTTATTTACAATTAAAAAACCTAATAATTTTGGTGGCATGTTAAAACGTTTAGGAGCTGCTGTTTTAATTGGTGGTTTATTTTATGGAACGGCGTTTTATCGAATTGAATTGTACCAGCCGTTAGCAAGTTTACCATTACATGTTATTCATACTTTCTTATTTGGATTCAGTCTTTGGATCATTGCGATGGTGATTTTAATTATTGTGAAAAAAGTTACGCGAAAATCAATCAAGATATAGAGGAGGGATATAATGGCGATTTCAAGATTAAACTTAGTTAGTATTAATTTTGATAAGTATCGTTACAATGAAGTTTTATTAAAGCTTTTTAGCCATGATGACTTTCATCCTGAGTTGGCCTCTAAGTTTATTGATAGTGTAACGGGACTAAGTGTTTACAATCAAGATAATCTTTATGAAGAAATCTTGGTGCGATTGAATGATGCATCAAATAAGTATCATTTTAAGCTAGAAGAAGTGCCAGTTGAAACTAATCAAATCAATGTGCTGCGGGTAAAAGAATATTTAGATGATCTACTGCTTGATGTTGAGCGAATTGATGCTGTAAAAGTACAATTAGATCGGATGATTATTGAAAATCAGGAAGCAATCATTCAGTTGCAACATGTTGCTGATATTGATGTTGATTTTGATGATTTGTTTAGCTGTAAATATCTTCAGGTTAGATTTGGAAAAATTCCAGTAAATAATGTTTCTAAATTAGATTATTATGAATCATTACCATTTGTCTTTAAAGCATTTCACAATGATAATCAATATACTTGGTGTATGTATATTACAACGCCTGGTGATGCACCAGAAGTTGATAATATTTTCTCATCATTGTATTTTGAACGGATTCATATTCCGGCCTTTGTTCACGGTTCACCAGAACTTGCTATTGGTGAGATTCAAGAAGAAGCTGATGTTGCTAAAGAACAAAGTGAAAAATTAAAAGAGCGAATTGATAAAATGTTTGCTAATGACCGTGATAAGTTGAATGAAATCTATACGATTGCAAAACATTTAAATGATGTCTTTATCATGCAAAAATATGTTGTTGTAATC
The DNA here is from genome assembly GCF_019041935.1 of Erysipelatoclostridium sp. MSK.7.34. Taxonomy (NCBI): domain Bacteria; kingdom Bacillati; phylum Bacillota; class Erysipelotrichia; order Erysipelotrichales; family Coprobacillaceae; genus Thomasclavelia; species Erysipelatoclostridium sp. MSK.7.34. Next base: position 18,665 of record NZ_JAHPYJ010000019.1, on the reverse strand, counting down.
GGTGATAAACTTTCTGTCAATGGTTTTGTTCCAACACGTAGTGTTAAAAAATTCAAAGAAGATTTTGAAACATTAGAGAAAGTAACAGTTGATATTAAACCAGCTAATAGTGATGTTCGTTTATCGCCACCAACATTGCTTAAAAATAATTGGTTTTCACGGCCGTTTAGAATGTTCGTCGAAATGTATGGGGTACCTAAATATAATGATGCCGATCCAACTTTATTAGTGGCATTATCATATACCTTGTTATTCGGAATTATGTTTGGTGACGTAGGACAAGGGGTTATTTTATCACTTGTTGGATTTGTGGCTTATAAAAAGTTTGGTTTACAATTAGGTGCGGTTGGAGTCCGTTTAGGAATTTCCAGTATGCTTTTTGGGGTTGTCTTTGGTTCGGTATTTGGAAATGAGGAAATTTTGATTCCGTTATTCAATGCAATGTCGCCAGACAACACGATGACATTATTGATCGCTGCGATTTGTTTAGGAATAATTTTAATTATTATTTCGATGGCGTTTAATGTTATTTTGAGTTTTAAAAAGAAGAATTTTGGAGAAGCAGTGCTAAGTCAAAATGGAATTTGTGGATTAGTCTTTTATATTTCTATTTTGGGATTAGTTATAAATATGTTTTTAGGATTAGGATTTGTTAATGTTATTTATGTAGTTGGATTGATTGCATTACCACTATTTCTAATTTTCCTAAAGGAACCACTAATTAGAAAATTTGAAGAACATGAAGCAATGTTCCCAAATGGTTTTGGTGCGTTCTTTGTTGAAGGATTCTTCGAATTATTCGAAGTAGTCTTATCTTTCATCACTAACACAATGTCATTTTTACGGGTTGGAGGATTTGTTTTATCACATGCCGGAATGATGTTGGTTGTATATACATTGGCTGAAATGGTCGGTGGCGTTGGTGAGCTAGCCGTTATAATTTTTGGTAACATTTTTGTAATGTGCTTAGAAGGATTAATTGTCGGAATTCAAGTTTTACGGTTAGAGTTCTACGAAATGTTTAGTAGATACTACGAAGGAAACGGAATTTCATTTAAAACTATTAAAGAGGATTAAAAATCGAGGAGGAAGTCATTATGACAGTTTTAGAATTTATTTTACCAGCATTAGTAGTTATCTTATTATCATTACCATTAATTAAAGTATTCACAGGAAAAGTAAGCGTAAAAAGCGCTAAAATTAGATTAGCAACTCATGTTGCTGGATTTGCTGGAGCAGTATGTTTAGCATTATATTTGGCTGCTGTAACTAACGGTGTATACGCTGAAGAAACAGCTGTAATTACTGGAACAATTGCTCAAGGTTTAGGTTTCGTAGCTGCTGCTTTAGCTACTGGTTTATCAGCTTTAGGAGCTGGGATCGCTGTTGCTGCTGCTGCTCCTGCGGCTATCGGAGCATTTTCTGAAAATGAAAAGAACTTTGGTAAATCATTAATTTTCGTAGCCTTAGGTGAAGGGGTTGCTATTTACGGGTTATTAATTTCTATCTTAATTATCAACAAAATCTAATTGAAAGAATGTGATCATTATGCGATTTTATTGTATAAGTGATAACGTCGATACCCAAGTAGGACTTAGATTAGTAGGAATTGAAGGCCAAGTAGTTCATAAAAGAAGAGAGTTTCTTGAATTACTAGAAACAAAATTAAAAGATGATTCGATCGGAATCATCTTGATCACTACTAACTTAATTGAACTTGCGCCTGATGTTATCTCAGAAATCAAGTTAAAACAACAAAAACCATTGCTTGTTGAAATACCAGACCGTCATGGTGAATCAAAAATTGGTGAAACGATTGACAAATATGTTTCAGAAGCAATTGGTGTGAAGTTATAGAAGGGGAATGCTATGGAAAAGAAAGAACAAGTATTTCTTTATATGAAAGAAGAGATTGAAAGATTAGCAAATCTTGAAGAAGAAAAAATCTTAGATGAAGCAAAGCGTCTTGAAGAAGAAGCATACAACCAAATTAAAGCTGAAGCTAAGAAAGATGCCGAAGCATTACTTGCTAAAGAGTTAGTAGAAATTTCTTCAAATGCTAGTGTTGAAGCTTCTTCATCACAAGAAGAAAAGACTAAGAAGTTAGTTGAAAAAAGAGATGAATATGTAGCTAATATCTTTAGTGAAGCTAAAGATAAATTAGTTGCTTTTGCAAATAGCAAAGATTATCAGGCGTATCTAGTTAAACATATGGAAGAAATTGGGAAATTATATCCAATGAGTGATTCAACTCTTGAACTTAGAGAAGCTGATATGAAATATAAAGATGAATTGATTAAAGCTTATGGTACAGCTTTAGAAGTAGAAGTAAGTGATAAGATTACGATTGGTGGATTTATTGTTAAAAATAAAGCTACTAATGTCGTTGTTGATGAATCATTAGACTTTGCTTTAGAAAACCAAAAGGATTGGTTCTATAAAACATCAGGATTAATGATTAAATAGACAGGGGGTTAATATATGAACAATAATGTAATTTATTCTATTAACGGACCCGTTGTAAAAGTAAAAGATACAGTGTCTTTTTCCATGTTGGAAATGGTATATGTAGGTAATGATTCATTAATGGGTGAGGTAATTTCAATTTCTAAAGAATTTACTACCATCCAAGTATATGAAACTACTACTGGTCTTAAGCCAGGTGAACCAGTTGTTTCAACTGGTTCGCCAATCTGTGCAACGTTAGGCCCAGGAATTTTAAGAAATATCTTTGACGGGATTGAACGTCCACTAAAAGCACTTGAAAAAGAATCAGGAGCATTTATCCAAGCCGGAAGCAATGTTGATTCTTTAGATATTGCTAAAAAGTGGGATGTTACAATGACTGTTAAAGTTGGCGATGAAGTCAAAGGTGGAACTATTTATGCAACAACACCTGAAACTGATTTAATCGTTCATAAATGTATGGTTAGTCCATTGATTAGTGGTAAAGTGGTTGAAGTGGTTGAAGATGGTCAATATACAATCAATGATGTGGTCATGAAAATTGAAGATGCTCATGGTAAGATCATTGAATGTACATTATGCCAAAAATGGCCAATTAAACAATCACGCCCAGTCACAAAACGATTACCAATTGGAACACCTCTAGTAACTGGTCAACGGGTTATCGATACGCTGTTCCCGATTGCTAAAGGAGGAACAGCTGCTATTCCAGGTGGTTTCGGTACAGGTAAAACAATGACCCAACACCAAATTGCTAAATGGTGCGATGCAGACATTATCGTTTATGTTGGGTGCGGTGAACGTGGAAACGAAATGACTCAAGTTCTTGAAGAATTTAGTGAATTGATCGACCCTAAGAGTGGTAAACCACTTACTGACCGTACGGTTTTAATTGCCAATACATCAAACATGCCAGTTGCGGCACGTGAAGCAAGTATTTATACTGGAGTTACTTTAGCAGAATATTATCGTGATATGGGTTATCATGTTGCTATTATGGCTGATTCAACATCTCGTTGGGCTGAAGCACTTCGTGAAATTTCTGGTCGTCTAGAAGAAATGCCTGCTGAAGAAGGGTTCCCAGCTTATTTACCATCTCGTTTATCACAATTCTATGAACGGGCTGGATATATGGAAACATTAAATGGACAAGAAGGTTCAGTATCAATTATCGGAGCAGTCTCACCTCAAGGGGCAGACTTCTCAGAACCAGTTACTCAAAATACTAAACGTTTCGTACGTTGTTTCTGGGCATTAGACAAAGCTCTAGCTTATGCTCGTCACTATTTTGCAATTAACTGGACACAAAGTTATAGTGATTATGTCTATGATCTTGAAAAGTGGTATAGTAAAAATGTTGGGCCTAAATTTGTAAGTGATCGTCAAGAAATTGCTTATATCTTAGCAGAAGAAGCAAAATTGAACGAAATTGTTCAATTAATGGGTCCTGATGTATTGCCAGAAGATCAAAAATTAATTATTGAGGTTGCAAAGGTAGTTCGAGTTGGATATTTGCAACAAAATGCGTTCCATAAAGATGACACTTATGTACCAATGGAAAAACAATTAAAAATGATGGAAGTAATTTTATATTTAAATAAACGTTGTAAAGAAGCGGTAAATCAAGGTAAAGTCGTAAGACGTATCGTAGATACTGGAATCTTTGATCAAGTTATTAAAATGAAATATGATATTCCAAATGATAATATTGCAAAATTAGATACTTATTATCATGATATTGATGAAGCAATCAAATCTGTAGCGTAGGAGGAAAATGATTATGTCATTACAATATGTAGGCTTAAATGAAATAAATGGGCCATTAGTCGTTTTAGACCACGTTAAGGGTGCTTCATACGATGAAATGGTTGATATTCAACTAAAAGATGGAACAACTCGAGCTGGTCGAATTGTTCAAATCGAAGGTGAAAAAGTTGTTGTTCAAGTATTTGAGGGAACAAATGGCTTGTCACTTGAAAATACAAAAACAAGGTTATTAGGTAAACCGATGGAATTACCAGTTTCTAAAGAAATTCTTGGAAGAATTTTCTCTGGTGCTGGTCGCCCAATTGATGGTTTAGGTGAAGTATATGCTGAAGCTGAAATGGATATCAATGGATTGCCATTAAACCCTGTATCACGGGTATATCCACGTAACTATATTAATACTGGAATTTCTTCAATTGACTGTTTAACGACATTGATTCGTGGACAGAAGCTACCAATTTTCTCAGTATCTGGTTTACCACATGACCGTTTAGCAGTTCAAATTGTAAAACAAGCGAAAATTGCTGATGAGGCGGGTAAAGGATTTGCTGTTGTTTTTGCAGCTATGGGGGTAACTAATGACGTAGCTGAATACTTTAAACGTAGTTTTAAAGAAGCTGGGGTTATGGAAAGAGTAGTCATGTTCTTAAATCTTTCAAATGATCCAATTATTGAACGTATTTTAACGCCACGTTGTGCTTTAACGGCTGCTGAATACTTAGCATTTAAACAAAATATGCATGTTTTAGTAATTTATACCGATGTTACTTCTTATTGTGAAGCTTTACGTGAATTTTCTTCAAGTAAGGGTGAAATTCCTGGTCGTAAAGGATATCCTGGATATCTATATTCTGACTTGGCTTCATTATATGAAAGAGCAGGAATCATCAAAGATGCTGAAGGTTCAGTAACCCAAATTCCAATTCTAACAATGCCTAATAATGATATTACTCATCCAGTACCTGACTTAACAGGATATATTACTGAAGGGCAAATCACTTTAGATGTTGATTTAAACTCAGCTGGAGTTTATCCTCCAGTAGGAGTATTACCTTCATTAAGTCGTTTAATGAAAGATGGAATCGGTGAAGGGTTTACTCGTGCAGATCATCAAGATATTGCAAACCAATTATTTGCATGCTATGCCCATGTTCAAGATGTTCGTTCATTGACATCAGTTATTGGTGAAGATGAATTATCAGATATGGATAAAAAATACATTAGCTTTGGTCGTTTATTTGAAGAATACTTTATTAACCAAGGTTTTGATACTAACCGTAGTATTGAAGAAACATTAGATTTAGGATGGGATCTAGTTTCAGTTCTTCCTCGTGAGGCCTTAGACCGTTTAGATAATGCTCTGTTAGATCAATACTATAATCATGAAAAAGCGGTTGAACGCTTTAACATTAAAGAAAAGAAGATTATTAAAGAATTACAAGAAGAAGGTGAATAATCATGGCCTTGAAAGTAGTTCCAACTAAAGGTAATCTAATTGCAATGAAAAAATCATTGCAATTAGCGAACCTTGGATATAATCTAATGGATCAAAAACGTAACGTTTTAATCAAAGAAATGATGACTTTATTAGATGATGTAAAACTTATTCGTGATCAAATTACTTCTTCATATCAAGAAGCATATGATGCACTTCAAGAGGCTAATATTTCAATGGGGTTAATTACAGATATTGTTAATAGTACACCTGAGGATTATGGGATTTCAATTGCTTATCGAAGTGTTATGGGGGTTGAGATTCCTAAGATTGCTTATGATAAACAACCCTTAAAGATGACTTATGATATTGAACGTTCAAATTCAAAAGTCGATTATGCTTATAATTGTTTTTACAACGTAAAACAATTAACAGTTTTATTAGCAGAGGTAGAAAATAGTGTTTATCGTTTAGCTAATACGATTCGTAAAACCCAAAAACGTGCTAACGCTTTAAGAAATATTTCGATTCCGCGCTTCGAATCAACTATTAAGGTTATTTCAGAAGCGTTGGAAGAAAAAGAAAGAGAAGAATTTACACGTCAAAAAGTTATTAAAGAAATGAAAAAATAGAAGCTATGCTTCTATTTTTAACATTTAATAAATTTAATTTGTTCATTTTTTAAAGAATATTCAAGATTAGCTGGTAGTTTAGAACGAATATGAATTAATTTATTATCAGCAATAGTACCATTCCATGTTGCTACAACAATTATTTTTTTAGCTAATTCTTTTAAAAATGTTAACATATCGATATTTGAGTCCTTAGCATAAAGGACTCTTTTATTATCCAACAAAAGAACTTCTTTATCGTAGTTATCAATAAAGTCATTCATTACAGTGATGATTTCACTACAATCATCTTTAAAGATCTGATCAAGATTTAGAATTGGAATACCGGTTTCATTGCTATAGTCATGAATAAGTTTTGATTTACCACTCCCAGGACCACCGATAATTAAAATTAGTTTATTATCACTATTTTGGGCGGTGGCGATTTCTGCTGTTAACGGGTTCATGGGTCTGTCCTCCTTTTTATATTCTCTTTAATCCAAAAAACCTTGTTAAAATCGACTTATTATCTATTTTCATTCTATCATTTATATTTGTCATTTCCTAGCAATATCATAATTTTACTAGTATTTCCTAGGAAATATTGACGATTTATAGTCATTAAGTATTTCTAAAGTTTTTCTAAAAAGGTGTACTATCTATTGTGATACAGTTAATGCGATGATATAATGAAACTGTACTATAGGGAATGATACAGTTTTGTTATGAAACATGATATTAAAAGGAGATGCTTAGAATGAAGAAAATGCTTACTTTTTTAATCGCTACGATTTTGATTTTGGCTATGTCGTTGATGCCACTACAGGCAATTACCGGCATAAATAGCTTAGTTAGTTATGGTGAAGGTAATGAAATTGAAGGTGGCTGTAATGGGAAAAATGTTGATTTAGGCGAAGGACTAAGCGGATTGATGGTATCTAATCAATCAGAGTTAGTTTTTATTGGTAACGATGATTTTAAAATCAAAGTTGGTAAGCCGGTTAAAGAATTTGAAATAATTGATGATGTTGATAATGATGGTCTTAAAGATGTTGCTGTTTATATTGATAGTGAAGATGATTATGATGATTTTAAAATCGTTAGTTCAAAAACTTCAAAAGTATTATATGCTACAAAATATTCTTATAACACGATTAATGATAATAATGAGGCAGTGAATAAGAATGCCACAATTAGACAAATTCTATTTAATGATAATATTGTCTATTTAATTTATAATTATCATTTAGTAGGAATTAGTACAAAAGATTATCAGGTTGTATTTGATTATGAAGCGAAAGATAATATTTGGAAAATGGCATTAGTTAATAATCAGGTTATTTTTACGACACAATTAGGAGAATTGGGAAGTCTTAATAAAACTAATGGAAAATTAAATTATACAGTTGCATTAACAACACCTAAAGAAATTAAAGATCCACGATATGATACTTTGGGGAAAGTCAATTTAAATATTTGGGATATTGTGTATATTAAAGATAAATTGTATGTAACTACAGAAGATGCCAAATTATATCAAATTGATCAAATGAATGGGAAAATTATTAAAACAGTAAATTTAGAAGAGGATATTGATGAGAAATTAGGAAATTTATTAAAAAACAATAATAAATGGAGCGGTCAACTAGTTCCTACAGGAATCCATAATATTAGTTTTATGAGTTATCGAATGGATTTATTAGATAATAATTTAATGTTGATAAGTGCTTACTTGGGGAGTCCACAAATTGAATTAAATGAAGGAGATAGTGAAAAAGAGATACCTCATTTAATACTTATTGATCTTGAAAAGATGGAGGTTAAACTGGATATTCCTGTTGAGCAATATAATTTAGATTATAGTAGAGCGGTTAAAGGTATTTTTGATAATCAGCCTGCTTTGGTTGTTCCAACGTATGCTAGTACTGGAAAGTTAAGACTTGTCGCTTATTCATTAAATGATGGTACAGTATTAAAACAAACTAATTTGAATCTTAATGGTATTAATAGTAAAAATGTGAAAATTCATTTTGCTAATCAAGGAGAACGTTATTTATTACAAGTTGACGGGGGTGTGTCACTGCTTGTTGATCAAGATTTGAAAACAATAGAGTACTTAGGTAGTGTTAAAGTTGTTAATAAAGTTGTTGATCTTAGTGATGGTACAATCGTGTCTGTTTTGAATAATGGTAAAATAACGCAAATTAAAAAAATGGGTTTAGGTGGCCGTGATGATAATTTAGTTACGTTTAACATTCCAGATGGTTATCATAATAATGGTTTTGAAGCGATTAATTATGATGAAAAACATAATCATCTTTTAAGTTTAGTCAGTGAACTAAACGCTAATGGTGAGGTAATTGCTAGTCATATCGTAATTATGAATTTAAATGACGGAAATACGCTGGCAGATAAAAAGGTATTATTAGAAAAAGGCTATGATGAAAATAATAAGTATTATGAACATTATTTAATTGGTGAAACAATTAGATATTTTACAGATATGAATAATGATGGCAAATCAGAAATTATTGTTGATGAGAATATTCTTGATGGGGCATCGTTAACATTTAGAAGTGTTTATAATAAATCATTTGAAGGTGCTACTACGATTATTGACGTAGGTGATGTGAATAATGATGGAATAAGTGATCTAGTCAATATTGGTGAAAGTGAAATGCGATTATATTATTCGTTAAAGAATGGTTATGATATAACTTATCAAAAAACTAATATTGCTAAAAGTTATGATAAAAAATTGCAAAACAATATTCATGTTAAAGTGCTAGGCGATCTTGATCATGATGGAATCAAAGATTTTGTAATCAATGCTTATAATGATAAAGGCTGTCAATGTTTCCAAGTCATTAAAGGGAAAGACTTATCGGTACGATATTCATTATTAAAAGATGGTGTTATCTATGAAAATGAAGAAGATAGTTTTAGTGTGACAGGAATTGATTATGACAATGATGGAGTTGATGATCTTGTTTATGGTATTTATGATGAAATGAGGACTGTTCTTAGTGGAGCAACTGGTGAAAAGTTATTTGAATACTTAATTACTGATTATCATAATGATTGGGATAATTCTATGGGTGATCCGGTTCCTTTGGAAAATATAGTTAGTTTTAATTTAATTGAAAATGGAAATAGTGTAGTTAAAATCAATGATCTTAATGATGACGGGATTCAAGAGTTAGCGTATTTAGTTAGGGATTATGATAATTCTGACTATGGTACAAAGAATATTCTAAAGATTTTAAATGGAAGTAATTATGAGGAGTTAAAAAGTAAGATCCTTGGTAAAGGAAACTATGATTCGAGTCAAATTACTACAGTGATCGGACAATCAAAATTAATCTATAATGATGGTACATTATCACAAATATATGATTATAGAAATGATAGTTTAGTAGCGGGATTAAAAATGGCAGTCACGAGTGCTCGAACTTTAAATAATCAGCTATTGCAGCTTGAAGATAATGTAGGGCAGTTATATAGTTTTACTGATCAACGAGATTTTGAATTAGTTGATTTTAATGAAAAAGATGTAAATGATGGGAATTTAAAAATAAGTTATAAAACAGAAAAGAATGGTTTGATGTATGTTTATGATCAAGGAAATTTGATTGAAAAGACAACAGCTAAAAACTTTAATGTTAAATTATTAGCAGGAGAGCATGATTTAATCTTTTCATATAATGATGGTCAAGGAAAGGTTACTCATTATGCTACTGTAATTACAGTGGAAAAAAGCACTATTAGTCGTTATTTGATTATGTTACTGGTAATAGGAATTGTTGCTGGCGGCTTTGGTTTAGTCTTCTACCCAAAATATCGATTAATGAAAAAGGCAGGTGTTAAACATGGATAAATTAATTGTGATTGAACATATGGATAAAGTTTTTGGTAATTATAAAGCAATTGATGATTTGTCTTTTAGTTTAGAGGGAGGAAAAATTTACGGTATGATTGGGCCGAATGGAGCAGGAAAGTCAACAACTATGTCATTGCTGATGGGCTTGATTTTTCCGACCAAAGGGAGTGGTTTGATCAAAGGGTATCCGTTAGGTTCTAATGAAGCAAAGGCAATAATGGGATATTCTCCAGAATTTCCTAATTTTTATAGTGATATGAGCTGTTTAGAATATTTAGTCTATATGGGGATGTTGTCTGATCTTAGCTATGATGAAGCTTTAAAACGAACTAAGGAATTATTAGAAGAATTTGATTTAGTTGAACATCAGTTGAAACGTGTTGCTAAATTTTCAACAGGGATGAAAAAGAAAGTTGGATTGATTCAAGCAATGATGCATAAGCCAGAGATTTTATTACTGGATGAACCAACCGCTAATTTAGATCCAACTAGTCGTTATGAAATTATTCAAACTTTAAAACGTTTAGTAAAGCAGCGGAAGATGACGGTTTTAATTAGTTCACATGTTTTAACGGAATTAGAAATGATCATTGATCATGTTATTATGATCAATAAAGGTCATGTAGTTTTAAATCAACCTATTGATGTAGTTCAAAATGAATTTAATCAAGAAAAATTACTTGTAAGCTGTAATCATAATGAGCATTTACAAACATATTTAGAAACTAAAGGGTATTTTTATACGCTCAATAATGGAGTTTTAAGAGTAAGTATAGATGATAAACAAAAATGTAAAAAAGAAATTGTTAAGTTTATTTATGAAAATGATTATGAATTAGATTTATTAAAAGAGGATACGATTTCTCTAGAAGGACTATATCAGCAGTTAGTGGAGGAAAATGATCATGAAAGTACTATTCAGTAAGACATTTATTAAAATGTTTAAGCTTATTCCGGTTGTTGCGTGTGTGATTATTAGTGGCTTTTTTGGTTTTATACTATCAAATCAATATCTTGGTTTAATGAGTCAAAAGCCAACTTATCTTTCTTTATCACAAGATATTTTAATGTTTTATGCAGTTTTAGCTTTCGTTTTATTAGTAGGAATGTTGATCTGGATTATTTGTTCGAATAGTGGTTCGGGACTTTTCGCAAGTGAAATTCACGAGGGGACAATGAGATTATTATTATCAAAAAAAATATCACGTTTAGAGTTAGTAATCGGTAAAGTAGGTGGTATGCTAGTGGGCAGTTTTGTTTATTTGGTTATTTCTTTTGCGACATTCTTAATGGTCTTTATTATTTTAAGTGGTGTTGAAAAAGATATATTACGGATGGTATTAGCAGCTACTCTTGCCTTCATTAGTTATGGAATAATTTTAATTTTTATTCTTGGGGGATTAGCGACTTTTCTATCATCATGTTTTAAAAAGAAAGTACCTGCTATTTTAATTCTAGTAGCATTAGCTGCACTAATTTTTGGAATTATCCCTTTTGCCCGAATTTTCCTTACGAATACTGGAAAATATGATACCTATCATTTATATTTATTTGATATTAATTATCATCTTTCATTGATCTTTAATCAATTTTTAATGCTGGTTGGAGATTTTAATACAATGTTAGGTGATCTAAGCATGTTTGGAATGTTCACAAATCTTTACTCATATGGTGTAACTGATTTTGATTTAGGAAATCGTGCTGTTTATACATTGAATCAGTCACTAAATAGTGGTTTGATTACAGCAGTTTATCTAGCCTTAGCTAGTGGACTGTATGTTTTATCTTATCGCCGGATGGATAAAAAAGACATTTAATTTAGTACTATATAATAATACAATGAATCTTATTATTTGAGTAATGTTTTTGACTACCGCTTTTTTAGTAGCAAAGCTGTATATCCCTTTGAACAATAGAGGTTCCTTTACGGATTATAAAACTAGAAGTTATTTACATAATAATTTTCTAGTTTTTTTATGAGAACTTTTTTCAAAATAAGATTAATAAACACTCCGATTAAAATCTATGATATTATTAATTAGTAGGAGGATTGAGCGATGTATCTAGTATTTGATATTGGTGGAACAGCAATAAAATATTGCTGGATGAACGAAGCGGGAGAAATTTTTAATAAACAAGAAATTTTATCAACAGCAGTAGACAGCTTAGATAAATTTATAGAAACAGTTGCTAAAATATACCACGAAAGTAATAGGAAAGTTGAAGGAATTGCTTTATCATGTCCCGGTGTTATTGATGCAGCTAATGGAACGATCAAAGTCGTTGTTGCGTATCCATATTTACAGGGAATCTGTTTAACTGAGCTAATTTCTAAAGCTTGTGATAATATAAAGGTTTCTTTGGAAAATGATGCTAAGTGCGCTGGATTGGCTGAAGCCTGGATTGGGAGTGCACAAGCTTATGATGATGCAATAATTGTAGTTTTAGGAACTGGAATTGGTGGAGCGATTATAAAAAATAAACAAATTCATCATGGTGCACATTTATTTGCTGGTGAAATAAGTACCCTGATCGTTGATTATGATAAAGAGACTAATCAAGTATTGACCTGGTCGGACATTGCTTCTACAACAGCTTTATGTAAGCGGGCAGCGGAAGCTTTAGCAGTCACGTCAATTGATGGAAGACGTGTTTTTGAATTGGCTAACAATGCGGATGAAGTTGTTCTGGAGGTACTGAAAAATTTTTGTCTGGATATTGCAATACAGTTGTATAACCTTCAGTATAGTTATGATCCAGGAGTAATCTGTATTGGTGGAGGAATTTCTAAACAACCTCTATTGATCAAGCTGATTAAAGAGGCGGTTGAAATAATTGCTAACGAGACTAATCAGCTGCTTAAACCAAATGTAACGACATGTAAATTTTATAATGAAGCAAACTTAATTGGAGCGCTATCATACTTTCTTAGCATAAAATAATTTGTTTTTTTACCCTAAAAAAGTATCATATTATCATCAATAGTGTTATAGTATAAAAGGTGAATATTGGGGAATGTTCATTCAGTATTCTTATTAAAAGAAACATATTGATGTTAAAATGAATATGGTTTTTAGGAGGATGATTTATGGGTGTTTGTAAAGTTAAAAATATTGTAATTGGTGAGGGTATGCCAAAGATATGTGTACCAGTTGTTAGCAACAATCATCAAGATATCATAACAGACTTGATTAGATTACAGTCATTAGATATAGATTTGATTGAACTTAGAATTGATTATTTCAATGAACTGTTAGATCATCAAAAATTAACCGAATTATTTAAAGCAATTGCTTCAATGGCAATTAAACAAGGAATTATTTTAACTTACCGAAGTGTTCCTGAAGGAGGAAATGGTAAATTAAGTAATGATGAATACATGCAATTATATTCAATTGCTCTTGAAAGTGGAGCATTTGATATTTATGATGTTGAATTATCTAGTGGAACTAATACCGTTATTAATTTAAGTAATTTAATTCATCAAAATGATAAAAAAATCATTATGTCTAGTCATGATTTTACTCGTACTCCTAGTATTGATACAATGTTAGGAAAGATAAAACAAATGGATTCTTTAGAAGCTGATATAATTAAGATTGCAGTGATGCCAGAAGACTATCGTGATGTTTTATTGTTATTAGAAACAACACTAAAAGCTAATGAGTTATATGATAAACCACTTGTTACAATGTCTATGTCAAGCAAAGGAATTGCAACAAGAATTTTAGGTGAACAATTTGGCTCAGCGATCACATTTGGAAAAGATAACAATAGCTCTGCTCCAGGTCAAATTGAAGTTCATGCTTTAAAAGAAGTGTTAAAAGTGATTCACCATAATAATTAAGGACTATATGTCCTTTTTTTTGCACCTTTTTATAATTTACACATAAAATAAAATAGGTGGTTAAATGTTAATAAATCAGAATGAATTAGAAAAATTATGTAAATATTTATATCCAAAATTTTTTGATTATAAAGATATTAGCCTTTATGACTTAAATATTAAGATCGACGACTATTTACATCTAAGTGCAAATTTAAATTATTATAATATAGAAACAAAGCTGAGAGCAATAGCTCGGGTAAGAGTCGAAGATAAGATTATTATTGATATAAACGGAGTTATTAAATATGGATTTATTAATTTAGATTTAAATAAAGTTTTAAAGGAAACGGTCAAGGATTTGCCATATTTAACAATCAATGATGAAAGTATTATTATTGATAATGAGTATGTTCGGGAGATATCTTTAAAAGATGAATATATAAATATAGAACTAAAATAATCGTAAGATTATTCTAGTTCTATTTCAACATGATAAATCCGACCCCAGAGATAAATCTGATAGAAATATGCTAATAATTGAGGACCAGTCATCAGTTGACCAAACCATGGATATTTAAAGGATTCTCCGCCACTATTAATTAAATCAATTAATTTATCACGGTTAAATAAACGTAGAAGTAGATTATTTTCATCATTTAATGATTCTTTTAACAATTCTACGATTAAATCACGATATAATGGTGAATGGGTTTTAGGATAAGGATTCTTTTTTCGATTATAGATATCACTTGGTAGAAAATCTTTAAAAGCATCTCGTAATAGACCTTTTTCAATATCATTGTGATACATATATTCCCATGGCACATTATATAAATATGAAACAATATCTTTATTAGCGAAAGGAACTCGTAATTCAATAGAACTACGCATCGTTTGACTATCAGAACGAGTCAATAAAGTCTGCATAAACCATTCCATATTTAAATAGATCATTTTACGCTTATTAGCATCTTCATAAGTATGATCATGATAATCAATTTCGTTTAATGTTTGATGATACTTATCCATGACATAGTTTTTGATATTCAGTGCTTGAATTTCATCAGAGAATAGTTCCATTCGTTTATCTAAATCACGCATCCATGGAAAGCCGTCAATACTGTAAAGTTCTTTTCGATAAAACCATGGGTAGCCACCAAAAATTTCATCCGCACATTCTCCGGAAAGTACAACTTTATGATTATGAGAAATTTCTTTTGAAAATAATAAGAAACTTGAATCAATATCTGCCATCCCAGGAGCATCACGCGCAATCAATGATTCTTTTAACGACATCACTAATTGTTTTTGGGATAAAGTTACTGTTTTATGTTTGGTGTTATACAGTGTTTTTACTTCATCGATATAGTGGTCGTCACGTGTTGTTTGATACTCATAAGGTTGGAAGTATTTGTCTTGATCTTGATAGTCGACACTATAAGTTGATAATTTGGAAATATATTGGCTAGTAACACCAGTGATGATCGAAGAATCAAGGCCGCCAGATAGCATGCATGATACAGGGACATCGCTCAACAACTGTTGGTGAATACTATGATTTACGAGACAGCGGATATCATGAACTGTTTCTTCGTAACTCCGATTATGATTACGTCGCTCAAGTGCCCAATAACGATTGATTTCTTTGTAACCGTTAAAGACATTCATATAATGTGCTGGTCGAAGACTATAGATATCTTTATAAATAGTTTTACCAGGCGAAACACTTGGCCCTAGTCCTAATAATTCTTTAAGTCCTGTTTCATCAACGACACAACGCCCTAAATACATTAAAATACATTTTATTTCACTACTAAAAATAAATAAATCATCTTTTTGATAATAATAAAGCGGTTTGACACCAAGTTGATCACGAGCCACAAAAAGTTTATTTTGATATGAAATTACAAAAGAGAAAATTCCATCAAATAAATTAAGACAACGTGGACCGTAAGCAATAAAACTAGCAACAACTACCTCGGTATCACTTTGACTAGTAAAATGGTACCCTTCATCAATTAATTGCTCTTTGATCGTATTCATATTGTAAATCTCACCATTATATACAATCGTATACTCAATATCATTATAAGTATATTTAAATGGTTGTTTACCGCCATTTAAGTCAATAATTGATAACCGACAATGGCCTAATAAAACATGTTCACTACTGGCGATATTAAAATCATCAGGTCCACGATATTTTAATAATGTAAGCATCTTATTAAAGTTTTGAACTTGATTAGTTAAATCGTTCATATAGTCATACATACATAAAAATCCACACAAATTAATCACCCCGTATCATTATATGAATGATACTTTTTATTATGTCAAAAGATAATTTTAACCGTGTTTTCTTTTTTGATTCTCCATAAAAATGCGAAAAATTAGGTATATCAAGGGTTTTGCGCTAGCGTGAAAAATCACGGTGAATGTGATAAATAATAGAAAATATCACCTTGTCTCTAACTTTGGTCAAAGTGTTGTGTAACGGCTTTCAAATTGATACGATGTATGTGTCAAGAGAAAAGGGAGGACAAAATATGTTGCAAAAAATTCAACGTTTTGGTGGGGCAATGTTCACGCCGGTACTGTTATTTGCTTTTGCAGGAACAACTATCGGGATTGGAACATTGTTTACAACTGAAGCAATTATGGGTGGTCTAGCTGACCCTAATGGATTGTGGTATCAAGTATGGAATGTCATTCTTCAAGGGGGATGGACAGTATTCAATCAGTTACCATTAATCTTCGTGGTTGGATTACCAATCGGTCTTGCGAAAAAACAACAAGCAAGATGTTGTATGGAAGCGTTAGTACTTTATCTAACATTTCAATATTTCTTAAGTACGATCTTAAGCCAATGGGGAGGAACTTTCGGAGTTGACTTCGCAGCAGAAACTGGAGGTACAAGTGGTCTTACGATGATTGCTAGTATTAAAACTCTAGATATGGGGATGATCGGAGCGTTAATGATTTCATGTATCGTTGTATATTTACACAATAAATTCTTTGATACTGAATTACCTGAATGGTTAGGAACATTCAGTGGTTCATCATTCGTAGTAATTGTTGGTTTCTTTGCTTTATTACCAGTTGCATTTTTATCTGCATGGTTATGGCCAATCGTTCAAGATGGTATGCGTGCATTCCAAGGATTTGTTGCTGGTGCTGGATCAATCGGGGTATGGATCTTTATCTTCATGGAACGTATCTTAATTCCATTTGGATTACATCATTTAATGTATTTCCCATTCTTCTACGATTCAGTAATTATCAACGGTGGAGTTTATTCAGCTTGGGCAACAGCTTTACCAGATTTAGCGGCTTCAAGTGATTCTTTAAAATCATTAGCACCTTGGGCATGGCCAACACTTACAGGTTTATCTAAAGTATTTGGATGTCCAGGTATCGCACTAGCATTTTATGCGACAGCTAAAGATAAGAAGAAAAAACAAATTGCTGGTCTATTAATTCCAATCACATTAACAGCTATTGTTTGTGGAATTACAGAACCAATTGAATTTACATTCTTATTTATTGCACCAGTATTGTTTGTAGTACATGCAGTATTAGCTGCTACTTTAGCTACAGTAGCAAATGCGCTAGGTGTTGTTGGGGTATTATCAGGTGGTTTGATCGAAATGTCAGCCCTTAACTTTATACCATTAATGGCTTCACACTGGCAAACATATTTAACATTATTGGTAGTAGGTTTAGTCTTTACAGGTATTTATTTCATTGTATTTAGATTCTTGATTTTAAAATTTGACTTCAAGACACCTGGTCGTGAAGATGATGAAGAAGAAATTAAATTCCACACTAAAGCTGATTTTAAAGAAAAACAAGCTGGTGGAAAGGTAGAAAAACAAAGTTTAGCTGCTGCTATCCTTGAAGGATTAGGTGGTAAAGATAACATTGTTGATGTTACTAACTGTGCAACTCGTTTAAGAGTTAATGTAAAAGATGAAAAATTAGTTCAATCTGATAGCTATTTTAAATCAATTGGTACTCATGGTTTAAAAGCTACTAAGACAAATATTCAAGTAATTGTTGGATTAAAAGTACCAAGTGTAAGAGAAGATTTTGAAGCATTACTATAAATAAATGAAAAGGATGGTCTTGAAGATGGCAAAAAGAATTAATGAAAAGAAGTTAAAAAGATTAGATCGATATTATATGATCGCTAAAGTGTTCTTAATGGTTACACCGTTTATTGCTTATCTATATTTATCGTTGTTAGCGATGATGCGTTCAATTACTTTGCCAGAAGTGCTGAGCAGTGAGCCAAGTGTAGCAGTAATTTTCTTGATTGCAATGATTAATCCATATATTGCTTATTTACTAAATATTGCACAAAGAAAATTAAAAGAAGGTGACATTAAATTTGCTTGTATTAACTTCGTATTATTGCTTTTAGCTCAGGCCTTAACATTAAATAGTTTATATTTTATGATTATTGCTTACTTGTTCTATGTAACAGTTAAAACATATGATATTAAAGTATTCAAGACCCTTAAGGAATTTACAATGAAGTACACTTTCCAGTATGGTGGAGGAAGCTTCATTGTAGTAGCCTTTTCAACCGTTTGTTTATTTGCGACGCTTAGATTAATGTAAAACAGAGGAGAAAAAGAAAATGGAAAAGAAATATTCAGTTGTTATTGCTGGTGG
>NZ_JAHPYJ010000018.1:0-71250 GCF_019041935.1 Erysipelatoclostridium sp. MSK.7.34 | reverse complement strand
AATACAAAAAAACAAAGGATTGTGTGTGAGGTAGGGACTTATAATCAAGAATTATGGGGACAGCAACACAAACGCTATCTGAAAGAATATAAAAATGTAACTTACACAACGCTCTTGATAAGTGGCAAATTGAACAGCTATTTTGCTGACATCAACAAACAGGCACTGGAACGTTTAGAAACATTTATCGAACAAATGAAACAGGCGCAAGGTGTAACAGAGCAGTTAAAAGCTGAAAATGCTTTTGAATGGATTGGAAGAATGAATAACATTCGAGCTTGTGCTGTGGAGATTGTGAACACGGAAATCATTTACGCATAAGGCAAAGCGACAGGGAGAAATCACTGCCGCTTTGTCTTTAGGAAAACGTGAAAGTTAGAAATATTTCACTTACCTTATTGACATTCATAAGTTAAGGTGATATATTTATAACATCTCAAGTGCGAAATATATAACATGAGAGGAGCCTAATATGAATAAAAAAGTATCTTTAAAAGAAATTGTCGGAACTAAAATTGTTTATGCCATCATTCTTACATCCTACTATTGGATGTGGGCAAGAACCGATTGGGAAGACTGGTATTTAACAGCACAGTATGTACTTGGCTGTGTTCTCATTGCTTTTTTCTTGTTTCAGTATGTGAGAATTAAGAATTACAAGAAAGAAGGCGTTGATGAAATGGCAGAACAAAACTTGAAACGATGTGACTCAATTTGTTTAAAAATTTTTGTTGGTGTAATGGTTGTAGTTGCTTTTGGTGCTGCCATTCTCGGTCATGCAAATGCCGTCAATACAGGATTTATTGGGTGGACGATTGTTTTGTCAATTTTGGTTTTATCTATTATTAGAACAGTGATGTTTGTGGTTATGGATAGCAAGGGGGTGTAATATGGCTCTCATTACAAAAATCAAAGAATACCGAGAAAAGGCAGGATATAAACAAAGTGAACTCGCTGAGATGGTTGGTGCAAGGAGAGAAACCATTGTTCACCTTGAAAATGGCAGATATAATCCTTCCTTAAAGTTAGCTATGGATATAGCGAAAATATTCAATGTGGCTGTCGAAGAATTGTTTGAATTTGTAGATAGCGAAAATTAAAGAGGTTTTTTATAAAGAAGCAGTAAATGCTGTCATAAAACTATGTAATCCGCCGTGTATGGGTAAAACCATAGCGGCGGTTTTTCTTGAGAGTGTAAATAATGGAAAGCCAAATCCTCATTATGAGTTTTTTTATTCTCTATATTTGAAATCTGTCTATATAATTCGTTAATGCTGATATTCATATCTATGAGTGCTTTGTATATATCTTCAAGTATATGAATATGTAGTTATTCACTGCCTCTTATATGTGGTCTTCTACCATTATAATCATTGTGTTTTTATATATTAAAATATTTGCCCATATCTTTATGGATTTTTCATAATTGATGCAATACATGACTTTTGTCCAATTTTTATATCTATTACTTGATGTTTTAAGAAGTTTATCTTTTTCTTGGTCATTATCTCATAATCAGTTCTAAAACCAATTAATTCATGTATTTATGTATACATATTTAAAAAATGCATAAAATATATTGATATGTATAGAAAAAAGAGTATAATATAATTTATATCAATTTGGATTGTGACTTTAAGCAGGCAAGACCAAATGTAATATAGATACATTTTTTAAGTGTGTCTATATTACATTCGGTCTTTTTTGTTGGAAAGTTGAGGTGAAATGGAAAAATACGTAATCAGGTGTAATCATGTATTGAAAAACAAATAAAGGAAGGGAAACTATGAAAGGAAAGACAGTTAATAAAACTTTATGTGGGGCTTTAACAGCAATAATGCTTATTTCGTTATTAATGATGCCTCAAGCAGTTAACGCATTAGAACCTACAAACTTATGCTTAGGAAAAACAGCAACAGCGACTGCACAATACAACGATACAACTCGTTCTGCAGCAATGGCAATTGATGGAAATTTAGAAACATGGTGGTCAACAGATGGTTATAAACCAGCTCAATCAATTACAGTTGATTTAAAAGACAAAACAGAATTTAATAAGTTTATGATTTATTATGAAGTTGGACAAAAAATGAAATCATTTAAGATTGAAGGATCTAATGATAATCAAAACTTCACATTATTACATGAAGATGCAAAAGCAGATGGTTTTACAAGTGATCACAGTGTTGTTTTAGGTGAAAAAGTATCTTATAGATATGTTAAATTAACAGTTAAAGAAGTTATTGGTGCTTATCAAAATGTAACAATTAGAGAATTCCAAATCTATAACGTCAATGAAACAGAAAAAAATGTAAACTTAGCTTTAAATAAACCAGTTACTGCTTCAGCAAACCATGGAGCTAATTTAGATAAAGCTAACTTAACAGATGGTAAAGAAAGTACACGTTGGTCTACTGAAATGGGACCAGTTCAATGGGCTTATGTAGATTTAGGAAAAACTGAATCAATGAATACATTCCGTGTTATTTGGGAAAGCGATACAGTTTATGCAAGCGCATATAAAATTTATGTATCTGATGATAAAGATAACTTTGGTAATGCTGTTGTAACAAGAACAGACAATACAAAAAAAGATGTTACAGAAATGATTTCTGAACCTGTATCAGGTCGTTATGTAAAAATTGAAGTTACTAAACAATTTGGATATCCTTCAGTATCTGCACGTGAATTTGAAGTATCTTTAACAGATCATAAAGTTCAAGATCCTACTGCAAACGTTGCATTAAAAAAACCTGGATATGCAAGTTCAGAAGAAGATCCTAGTGTAGAGGCATCTAATGCTTTCGATGGAAATGCATCAGCTAGAGATTCTCGTTGGGGAAGTGATATTGGAAATGGTCCTCATTGGATTTATACAGATTTAGGTGAAAAATATACTGTGAAAACTATAAAAGTTTTCTGGGAAAATAGAAAGGCAACAAGTTATGAACTTCAAGTTGCTGATGAATTATCATCACCTATGAGTGATTCTGACTGGACTACAGTAAAATCATCGACTTCAAGACCTAAAAATAAAAATGAACGTATTGTATTAGATGAAGCTGTTGAGGCAAGATATGTACGTTTAAAAATTAATTCATTCACAGCAGATGATCCTGATGGTGGAGTTACATGGAATACAATTTCTATTTATGAAATGGAGGTTTATGGTGGTGAATTAAAAGAAGATAGTTCTGAAATTGGTGATAAAATCACTATTGATGATGTTAAACCTGGAGATACTCATTTAAAAGTGAATATTCCAAGTAGTGAAGATTATGATATTACTTATAATGGAACTGATTATGAACAAGTTGTAGATACAGATTATAGAATTTATCAACCAATCGTTGATACAGAAGTATCTGTTTCATTTAAATTGGTTGATAAGAAAACAAAAGACTATACTTTTAAAGAAATCAGAAAAACAATTCCTGGAAAATATTCTAAAGAAGAAGGAGATAATGCTTCACCAGTAGTATTACCTGAACTTAGAGAATGGAAAGGATTTACTGGTAAGTATACTATCCAATCATCAAGTAAAGTTGTTTATAAAGATAGTAGTTTAAAGAAAACTGCCCAAGCTTTAGCTGATGATTATAAAGAAATGACTGGTAGGTCATTAAAAGTTGTTCAAGGAACTAAAGAAGATGTAAAAGCTGGAGATATTTATTTTGCATTAACTACTGATGAATCTAAAGGTTTACAAGATGAAGGTAACATCATTGAAATTCAAGATTCTATTAGTGTTGAAGCATTTACAACAACTGGTGCTTTCTGGGCAACTCGTACTATTTTACAATCTTTAAAACAAGGCGGTAATGAATATATTAATAAAGGTATCGCAAGAGATTATCCTTTATATAAAGTTAGAGGATTTATTTTAGATGTTGGTCGTAAAACATTTACAATGGATTACTTAAAACAATTAACTAAAGAAATGTCATGGTATAAGATGAATGACTTACAAATTCATTTAAATGACAACTTAATTCCTTTAGAAGATTATACTAAACATGATAAAAATGTTTTTGATGCTTATTCTGCATTCCGTCTTGAATCTGATGTTAAAGAAGGTGGAAATGGTGGTTTAAATAAAGCTGATTTAACTGCTAAAGATGTTTGGTATACAAAAGAAGAATTTAAAAACTATATTAAAGAATCTAGAGATTATGGTGTAAATATCGTACCTGAAATTGATACACCAGCACATTCATTAGCTCTTACTAAAGTTAGACCTGATTTAAGACATGGTACTAGCGGTAGACAAAATGATCACTTAAACTTAACTACAAAATATGATGAATCAGTAGAATTCGTACAAGGAATCTTTGATGAATATATGAAAGGTCAAGATCCAGTATTTGATGCTCAAACAACAGTACATGTTGGTGCTGATGAATACAGTGCAGATGGTACTGCATACCGTAAATTCTGTAATGATATGTTAAAATATGTTCAAGATACAGGTAGAACTGCTCGGATTTGGGGAAGTTTATCATCTATCAAAGGTGATGTTGAAGTTACAAGCAAAGATGTTCAAATGAACTTATGGAACTTTGGTTGGGCAAATATGGATAAGATGTATGAAGAAGGTTTCGATTTAATTAACTGTAATGATGGAAACTACTACATCGTACCAGCTGCTGGATATTACTATGATTATTTAAATAATGGAACAATGTATAATTTAAATATCAATACTATCGGTGGTGTTACTGTACCTGCAGGTGATAAACAAATGATAGGTGGAGCCTTCGCAGTATGGAATGATATGACTGACTACTTAGAAAATGGTATGAGTGAATATGATATTTATGATCGTATTGTAAAAGGATTACCATTATTTGCTGCTAAATTATGGGGTAAACAATCTTTAGATTTAGCTGGTGCTGAAAGTGTCGCTAAACAATTAGGAGATGCTCCAGGAACAAACTTCGGTTATGATGTAGAAAATAAAGATGGTGTTATTTTACATGAAACATTTAATACTTTAAAAAATGCAGAAGTTAAAACTGTTGATGGTAAACAAGCTTTACAATTAACTGGTAAAGAAAGTTATGTAACAACTGATTTGGAAACTGCTGGTTTAGGTAATGATTTACGTGTTAAAGTAAAAAGAACAAGTGCTTCTATTGATGAACAAATTTTATTTGAATCAGATTATGGAAGTATCAAAGCTGTACAAAAGGATACAGGTAAAGTTGGTTTCTCTAGAGAAAACCATGATTACTCATTTAATTACATCTTACCAGTAAATGAATGGGTTGAATTAGAATTCAAAAATAGAAAAGATGTTACTGAATTATATGTTAATGGAAAATTAGTATCAACTATTGATCCAGCTAAAGATAAAACATCTAATGAAATGGCTGATTTAACTGGAAACTATAAACCATTACATGCAACTACAATGTTACCACTTGCTAGAATTGGTAGTGAAACAAATGCATTTGTTGGATATGTTGATGATGTACGTGTTGGTGTAAATGATACTTATAATTCTACTATGGAATTAGATAACGCTTTAGTTATTGCTTCTAAATTAGTAGATAAAAATCCAAATTTACAATCATTAATTAATAATGGACAAGCAGTATTAAATAAATTTAATCCTACTCAAGAAGAAATCACTAATGCTTTAAATGCCTTAAATAATGCATTAAAAGATGTAGAATATACAAAAGCTAATTATTCAAGAGTAGAAAAATACTTAAAATTAATTGATGAAACTGCATTAAGTAACTATACAGATGATAGTGTAGCTATGTTACAAGCTGCAATCAACAATGTTAAATATGGTTTGCCTGTATCTATGCAAGATACAGTAGATGGATATGAATTAGCTTTAGCTAATGCATTAGCTTCATTAAAATTATCTAATGCAACTAATGTAAACTTCATTGATTCATCATTAATTACTGGTAAATCACCATCTCAAGATGCATCAAGTAGTATTGATAAAGCATTAGATGGAAATCCAGGAACTATGTTCCATTCACCATGGAATGATACAAC
This sequence comes from Erysipelatoclostridium sp. MSK.7.34, assembly GCF_019041935.1. Classification (NCBI taxonomy): domain Bacteria; kingdom Bacillati; phylum Bacillota; class Erysipelotrichia; order Erysipelotrichales; family Coprobacillaceae; genus Thomasclavelia; species Erysipelatoclostridium sp. MSK.7.34. The sequence continues at coordinate 65,232 of NZ_JAHPYJ010000018.1, read as the reverse complement.
AACTAAACATATCTTAGAATTTAACTTTAAAAACACTTCAAGTGTAAGTGGAATTTCATATTTACCAAGACAAACAGGTTCTAATGGTATCTTAACTAAATATGCAATTACTGCTAAAAAAGCAGGTTCTAATGAATGGACACAAATTGCAACTGGAAATCTTAAAAATGATGCAACTGAAAAACAAATCATCTTTGATCAAGCTTATGATGTTGATGGAATAAGAATTCAATTCTTAGAATCAGTTGGTGGATTTGCTTCAGCAGCTGAAATCAAATTCCATGATGGTACTGTTGTTGTAAATACTGAAGGATTAAAAGATGCTATTGATGCAGCAAAAGCTATTGATACAAAAGATTATTCTAAAGTATCTGTAGATAACTTAAATGATATTATCGAAGAAGCTGAAGCATTATTAAATAGTGAAAATCCAGATGCAAATGATGTAGAAGTTATGATTAAAACGTTAAATGATGCAAAAATGCGTTTAATTTTAAAAGCTAACAAAACTACATTAAAAGAATTAGTAGATACAGTAAGTGTATTAACTTCATCTGATTATACAGCTGATTCATGGTTAGATTTTGAAAATGCATTAGAAAATGCAAATGATGTATTAGATGAATCTGAACCAACTCAAGAAGACATTGATCAAGCATACGCTGATTTATTAAATACTTGTAGTGATTTAGTAAATATTTATACATACGATAGCTTACAAGATTTATTAAATAAAGCTAATGGATATGAAGCTAAAGACTATACAACAGAAAGTTATGAAAACTTACAAAAAGCAATCACTGCTGGAAAAGCTGCAACTGCAGATATGTCAAACAGTGAATTAAAAGTTTTAATTACATCTTTAAATGATGCAATTAATAAATTAGAAAAGAATGAAATTAAAGTTGAAGATGGAAGTCAAACTAATCTATCAAAACCTGGTCAAGTAACACCATCTGTAAAAGAAGATGTTGCTACAGGAGACAAAGTAAATGTATTACCATTTGCCTTAACTTCATTACTTTCATTATCATCAATTCTTTACTTCATGAAAAGAAGAAAAGAAAACAATTAATCTAGTCACGAAAAGGACCTAATGGTCCTTTTCGTTTTTGAGTTTTACAATTGCCTATGAAATTATTCAACATTATGGGATAAGTAGTGATGAATATTTAGCTGCAAATAATTTTGATCAAAATAATAAGCATCGAGATGAAACAATTAACAAATTGAGAAATCAATTACATAACTATGGGGAAAGAATGATGCAATAATTCACTATAAAATAAATCATGGATAAATTCTACTGCGGGGTGCTGTGAAGGTCTTTACATTTGAATAAATTAGAAATTTATATGGAATAGTGAAACCGAGTGATAAAGACTATATTGCTAAATCTATTTTTACTGTTAATGTTCAAAATAAAAGAGCTTCAAAATTACATACTTATCTCCAGTTACTTGTTGTTGCAAGAAATCTATGTGCACATGATGAATTATTTTTTAATTTTGTTCAAGGTGTAATCAATATATCTATAACATCATATCACAGCCATTTTAAACTTAACAAAACACAAAATGGGAACTAATTCAAGGGCGATAAGATTTATTTGCATTATTAATTGTAATTAAACATCTTGTTAATAAAACGAGATATAAAAAATTTATTAATGCTTTACATAAGGAAATTGTAAAACAAGCTAATAAAAGTCAATGTTACACGTATGAGGAATTGCTCAATTATATGCATTTGCCTGAAGCTTTGAAAATATTGCATCCTTGTAAATTATTTTTGCTAGATATTCTCAATCATGAATTTTATTTAAAGATTTTTAGATTGATTTCTACTCGATAAAATGATTTTATAAGTCCAGGTTGAGAAGGGTATTGACTACGCTCGGTACCCTCTTTATATAGGGGCATGGATTATTACAGTAGGATAGTTAATATGAATAAACCTGTAGCAAGCAAATTAATAACAAGCAATAATTATTTTTCTTTCTTTGTAAAAAATGTAGACAAGCTGAAAGACGAAGATTTTATAGATTATTTTAAAAAACTTGAAACCCCACATGGGCGACTATTATTCATTTAACCTCTGGAAAAATAAAGGAATATTTGTTTTAACTCCTAAAAAAATAGATGCTTTATATGATGCAATAAGTGATGTATGTAAATGATGCAATACTGGACAAGGAAATAGGTGGAAGATTAACAATATTTTGGTTAGTAAAGGTATTATTTCGTATCAAAATATTAGAAAGAGAATATGAAAAAAGGATAAAATCATAAAAAAGAGGCAGTTTGCCTCTTTTTTTGTGAGAAATATAGTAAAAAAAATTGTGCCTTTTTTGTAAAACAGATATGCTATGCTTTTTATATAGTTATTATAAATATATATAAATTAAATTATAAAATTACAAAAAGGAGACATGTTCATGATTTCAAAAAAGAAAGCAAATTATATGGAGACAAATTATACAATGATAAAAGGATTTAGTATTTTATGCAAAGCGCTAATTATATACATACTGTTTTACTTTATAATTGGAGCAGTTTTAATTAGTGTTGTACCAGATGATTTATCAGTATATCTTCGATTGACAGTCACATGTATAACTTTTATAGGAATGATTTTTATTTCAAAAGATTATTTTAAAAATAAGTTTGTGAATGATTCTATGGATGTTATGGATAACAGTTTAAAACTAGCAATTATTTCATTTTCTCTTGTAATGGTTAATAGTTTTCTAACTCATATTAATGAATCAATGATAACTGCATCAACATACAATAATGATTTAATTAAAAATATATATACAGACAGCCCTGTTATCCTGGGTATTATAAGTATTGCACTTTTGCCATTTATTGAAGAAATATTTTTTAAATACGTGCTTTTTAAAAATACTGATTGTTTAAAAAAACACTGGATTATTAAGACTTTGATCATAGGGTTGCTATTTGCTTCTTTACATTGTGCAAGCGAAGTTATTAAGCTTGATATAACAGCATTTATCTGTATGTTTAATTATTTCATTTTCTATGTTGCTACTAATATTATTTATCATAAAAAAGAAAATCTGATGATGGTAGTAATAATACACATGCTGATAAATATATGTGCTGTTGTTTTAATGTAAAGTAAAAGAGTTGAATAATATTCAAAAAATGTTCACTTTTTTGAAAAAAAATTGTGCCTTTTTGAAACAAAGGTTATGCTAAAATTAGTATAGTTAAAATTATGCAAAGAGGCAGAATGCCTCTTTTTTGTCTTTAATTTTAAGAAATTATTAAGGAAAGTAGGTGGAATCAATGGGTTTAGAAGAATCTTCAATGAAAAAAGCAACAATTCAAATGAATCTGTTTGACTATTTTTATGAACAGGACAATTTTACCATAAAAGAAGCTACTGAACTGGTAAAAGAAGTTAGAGGAAAAAGAGTAAATGATGAAAGTATTAGGGCGAGAATATATGAAGGCATAGATAGAGGAATCTTCAAAAGGGTTTCTCGAGGCGTTTATAAGGTGGAGAGCCAAATAAACGGAACAACAAATCAATGTCTTTTAATTAATGGTGACGGCAGAGATTTATCAATGATAAAAGATAATTCTATTGATGGGATAATCACTGATCATCCTTATAAACTGCCTAAGCAGTTAAAAGGCGGTAATCGAAATTTTGCAGAATATGAACTTTTTAAATATGAGGAAAAAGATTTTAAAGAGAAAAGTCGAGTACTGAAAGATGGTGCTTTTATAGTTGAATTTTTACCCGAGGAATCAGAAATCAACTATGAGTATCTGTACGAAATAAAACAAATGGCAAAAAAAAGCGGGTTGAAATATTTTGCGAAAGTACCATGGATAAAGGGAAATTCTGTCGCTAATACTGGAAGAAAATCAAAAAATACTGAAGATGTTATGATTTTTTCAAAGGGAAAACCCAGATCATTAAAACTTAATGCAAAGAAAAACATTCAAACTGCATTAAATAATGGTCTGGATATAAAAGGAATGGATTCATCTCAGGTCAAAGCGTTATTAGAGGAAAATAATTTAGTTGTTCATTACATGAGCGGAACATCAAGTATGCTTCCTACGCAGTTTAACTATCAGCCAAAAAGTATAACTAAAAGAGTACATCAGGCTGAAAAACCAGTCGAGTTGCTAGAGGAAATAATCAGTTATATATCGCTTCCATATGAAGTTATTCTTGATCAGTTTGCTGGAAGCGGTAATTTAGCTGTAGCTGCATTGAATGTGTCCAGAAATGCAATCGTTATTGAAGGAGTTGAAAATATACAAAATACCTCACAGGAAAAAAGAAATTTAGCAAAAGAAAATTTTAATCTAATGAAAAAAAATATAGAAGAACAGCTGGATAAAAAAGCTACTATAATTGATATAAATCCTATTACATATTCCAATGAAAGTACTGTAGGATATGAGAAATTAGAAAATGATTATGATTTAGAAATATAATTTGGAGAAAAGTTATGGAAAATGAACTAATTAAAACTAAAATTGAAAATCTTATCAAAGAAACAAAACAACTCAAAATTGACGATGTAATATCATATATAAAAATTAAATTTCCTGAAAATGAATTCAGTTGGGAAAATATTGATGAAAGAAGTGATTTTTATTATGATCGTCGAGATATTATTCATTTAACAAATCAAACTGATTTGATTATTAATTATCCTGGGGGTGACAGATTTGGTGATATATTCGCTGAACCATATACTGATATAAGTTTTCATAATTTAAAGTTGATTAATAAATATGATGATTTGGAAGATAAATTATATTTATTTTTAAACGATAAATATAACAGCGAGAATAAAATATCCAACTATGTGAATGAATTGTCACGTAATGACAATCTTTCAATCGAAGAAATAATTATGCATTTAAGTACAGATATGAATATTCCTAATCATATTTTAAATCAAATATCAAATGAACAGTTACAAAATATTAAAGTAAGAGAGGCAATAGTCAATTGTGTTGAAAATAGTGCATTTCATAGACATTTTGATGCATGTGATCAATATCAGTATGGGCAATATGGAGGTGAAGATGTAGATGAATGGAGATTATCTAAATCACTTCAATTCATGGCTATCTGGGAAAACTTGCCTGATAAGGTGAAAGAAAATTGCAATTATGAACTTGAAAAAGCTTGGTTGCAGATTTCTGATACAAAAAATGTACTGAATGAAGAAATAGAACAGTTACAAGAAAGAATTGATATTTTATATCAATTAGAATCTAATCAGGATAACATAATACAGGATATACATAACAGATACATTTTATTAGAAAAATACGATACTTATTTATCTGATGATTTTCCTTTAAGGAAAGCGATTTCTACATTGTGGTGGAATTGTCTTGAACAGTTAGATACTGATAATCATCTCGAATTTATTAATAATAAGATAAGTGAGATAAATAACTGTAGAAAAGAGTTATATATTGAAAATACATTATTAAAACAGGAAAATGAAATACTTCAGCAAAAAAAGTATTATTTTTGGCGGTGGGAGGAAAAAAATAAAGACAGAGAAAGACTTGCAGACAATTTAAATGAAATCAATAAAAATAATGACACTGTAGCTGAATTAGAAGAACAGCTAAATACATTATCTAAAAAACATAACATTGGGATTCAGTTAAAAGAAGATATTTGTAAAATGGTTAAAAATAATCAAATTAAAGATATAAATATGCTATATCAGAGTCTTATTTCTGACTATAATACAAATGATTTAAACAATTATTCTGAGGAAGAGTTTATAGTAATGATTAAAGATATAACATCAAGTAAATTATTACAATTAGAACCAATGAATAATGAATTAATTAATTTAAATGAAACATTATCCAAGATCAGTATATCAAAATCTGACAATGAAATAGAAAATGATGACAATGTGTATAAAGAATATAATATAATTTATAAAAATGAAGATAATTACGAAATGGAAATGTAAAAAGAGGCAAAATGCCTCTTTTTTCTTAAAACTAAGGAGTTGTAAAAATGATACAAAAAAGAGCTAAAAAAGGATTTTTTGCAGTTGAAGATGATAATTTTTGCTTTGAAGGTTATTCTTTAAAAAATTTCACTTTCAAAGGATATGTAATACCCTACTTTACAAAAAATGTAGTAGAACAAATGCATGAAGTATTTGATGAATTAGAATTTAAATACAATGAAATTAATGATACTTTTTCTGTTACATGGATAGATGATGAATATGTCGACACTACAGAATATAGTGCAACAGATATTGTATTAGATGATAATACCAAAATCCACGTTTATGGAATTGGCGCAGGAGACTGGCCTTGGGATAGGTATGAAAATAGCAATAATCATGAATTTTGTATTACTTCTCTAGGAAGTAATAAGCATAATACAGAGACTATAATTAAACATGAAAATTATTTTGTTTCTAATTTTTTAAAAAGTCATTTTGCTGATAATTATCAAATAGCAGATAAAGTTTATTACATCAATAATAATATCATTGCAGGGAAAAAGAAAGATATTGCCCAAATTATTTATAGAAATAATATAGATTTAAAACGAATTCTATCTAATTTTAATGATAATGATATTATTAGTTTTGAAATCGTTGATAAAGATACTGCTTATCTAGATACAATTAAAGAATGTATGCATGGATTGAATCTATTAGATGAATTCAAAGTATTTAGTAAATTGCTTTTATTGGATATTTACGCATATGCACTTCCATTTGATTTAATGATGGAGTGTTTAGGTCAACTGCCCTTGCCCACTTTAAAACATATATCAACAATAACCAAAGATATTTCAATTATTCAAAATTCAAAAACAAATGAAATATCAATTTTTATAGAAAACGATGATTATTCAAAAAATATTTTATTTTATGGAACTATTGATGAACTGAAAAATGATTTTAAAATACTGCATAATAATATTTTTGCTGAACAAGCTATTTCAAATGAAGATTTGCATTTGGATAAAGATATTGATGATGATAGAGAAATATAAAAGGAGTTGAATTTTTATGGATTATACCAGTGCGGTTGAATTTCTAAGAGATTTAAAAAATAATACTTATCATTTTAATATTAGACAAAGAATGAAGATGTTATTAGTTGTTATAGGAGAACATCCTGATTCTATGTCACTGATCCAGAATATGGGAATTATAGATCCTGACAGAATAAAAGTTTTATGTCAAAAAGGTGCTAATGGATATGTACTTGCACAAGCTCTAATGGATTCAATAGAAATTTCTACACCAAATAGTGATGAACTTTCCTTAAAGGCTTTTGGATATATAAAACCGATTACACCTGCTGAACTAGATAATTATATTGACGAGGTAATAGAACGTTTAGAAAACCAGAAACAATATTTAAAGAATGAGACTGAGGTTGAAAGAATTAATCAGGAAATTGCTTTAGATGAATTAGAACAGTTTTTATAATTCACAATAAACTAAAATACTTAATTAATTATTTCTAACATGTTATTTTGGCTATATTTACATCAAATATATGGCAGGTTCATCGTTTTGGAGAAGAAAATACTCGAAGGCTTTATTTATTAAAAAGTACATTCAGTTCCTGGTTTTGGAAAATCTGAAAACAAAGAAAAATTTTTGATGACAATGAAAATGAAATCAATCTATAAATTATTAAAGTATTATTTGTATTTTGAAAAGAGGCAAAGTGCCTCTTTTTTACTGGATAAAGAAAATAGAAAGGGAGAAGAAGAAATGAAGAAAGAAAATCATGAGATTATTTGTGTTAAATTAAGAAATTCAAAGAACACTGAAACATGTATTTTAGAATGTTATGGGTATGAACATGCAAAAAAAACGATTGAAAATCAAATTGAAGTTATTAAAGATGATTGGCATGTTGTTATTGATAGTCCTATAGTAGAGCAAATTGTTAGTGAATTATATTATGAGAGTGATCAATATAAAACTGGCAAAGCAATGGATATTTTTAAAAATTACTGTGAAACAAAAATAAAGGAGTTTGAACCATATTTGTATACAGACGAATACGGTAATTCCAGAAAAGCTGAAGTGTTACTGGAGTATTCATATTTTAGAGGTTATAAAGATGGTTTGATTGTGGATGCGCCAGAAATAATTGATAGTCAGGATGGAATTGCTTATACTGCAAAGAATAGTAATATGATTCCAATTGACTGTTCTATGATTACTTTTGTAGAACTTGTAAAACAAATGGATTTTAAATACATTTCGGATAAGTGCTATGAAAACATTTTAGAGTATTGGGATGAGATATTTATGACAGAAATTTTGGAGATGAATAATGATGAAATTCAAGATGAAAATGAAGTGGAATTATAGGAGAAAGAAGATGAAAAAAGTACAAATTTTTATATGCGATGAAGAGACAGAAGTAAGTGACGAAGATGTAATAGAAGAATTATTTTATCCACTAGATTTTGGAGATGAGTAATCATGAAAAGAGAGATGAGCAAGGCAAGGCAGGCGTTAGTTGATTCTTATATAGAATCACTGGAAAAAGAAATCATACCATGGAAGCAGGGGTGGTCTACAGTCAAAAACTATAATCCTGTTACCAAAACACAATACAGAGGAATAAATCGCCTTATTCTTTATAATGCTGTTGCAAAGAATAATTATAACGATCCACGATGGATGACGTTTTCACAAATTAAAGCAGCAAATTATAAATTAAATAATGCAAAGGGCAAGGGTGTTCCATTGGAAAAATGTTCTTTATATGATATGGAGACAAAAAAATACTTAAATATTAGCGATGTAGATAAAATTGTCAGAGAAGAAAATCTCAGTCGGCAGGAAAAGTATGAACGCTTTAAGTGGTCGGTTAAAGTATTTTATGTTTTTAATGCTTCACTTATTGAAGGAATAGAACCCTACACGATAGAAGAAAAAGACATTCATATTGATGTAAATGATTTGGCCTGCAGATTTATTGATAGATATTGCAAAAATGCTAATCTTAGTATTGTTGAAAATTTTTTATGTGAGTGCCCTGTTTATAAACCAGTAAATGACATGATCTTAATTCCAGCTAAAGGTAGTTTTGATGATGAATACGAGTTTGTATCAGCGGTATTGCACGAGTGCTGTCATTCAACGATGAAAGAAAACCGATTAGGAAGAAGTTACCCTAATTTAAAAACAAATAATGAAAGATATGCATTTGAAGAATTATATGCTGAGATAGCTTCATCTTTTTTATGTGCTGATATTGGAATAGAAATAAAGCAGGAAAAGATAGATAATCATACTGCATATGTACAATTTTGGTATAAGCAGATTAAGAAAAATCCTGAAATTATATTTAGCGCTCTAAACGGTGCTGAGGAAATTTCAGAATATATAGAAGTAAAAGGTGAATTACAGGAACTGCTGATAGAATCAAAAAAAGAAATTTATACAGAATTTGATGAAGAAACCAATACATATGATTTGTGTGTTTAAAAAGAGGCAATATGCCTCTTTTTTTTGAATATGATATAATGGAGGAAAGAATAGATGCCAAAAAAAAGTATGGGAGGAAGAAAAAATGGACAAATTGGTGAAAGAAAATGGGAACAAATCTCAATATTTGATGATTACCTCATGGGGGATGTCGAAGGACAGGATGATGAATATTTTGAAAGAAAAGAACCCGCAAATGTATTTAGAATTGATAATAAACAAGACAATCAACACAGAAATCGAGGACTTGATGAAAGCTTCAGAGATAGCTTATCAGCAGATCAAAAAATTAGTGGCAGTGGAGTATCCAGAGCCACTGGAACTTTCGTTCATTCAGAAGCTGTCACTGTCGAAAATGAAACAGGACATGGTTCAAAAGAAGATGATGGAATGGTTGATGAATCAGCCACTTATCAAGAATCGACCAACTTACATTTAAACAGAGATTTTAGATTAACTGTAGAACATGATGAACATTTATCTTTAAGGGAAAAACTGAATAACAATATAAATGCGATAAAAGTACTTAGAAATTTACAGTCTAGCAGTAATTTAAGTATTTTACCTGAACAGCAGGAAGTTCTTTCTAAATATTCAGGCTGGGGTGGATTGCCACATGTTTTCAATGAAGATGATATAAAATATGCTGCCGAAAGAAATATTTTAAAACAGATGTTAACAATTAAAGAATATCAAAATGCACGTGCTTCAACATTATCGAGTTTTTATACACCTTTAGTAATTGTTGAAAAGATATATGAAATATTAGATCAGTTGGGATTTAAGAAAGGTAATATATTGGAGCCGAGTCTTGGTACAGGAAATTTTATTGGAATGATGCCTTATGATATGCTTAATGAATCTTCTATTCACGGCGTTGAACTTGATACTATAACGGGCGGTATTGCACAAATGCTTTATCCGTCTGCAAAGGTTGAAATATCGGGTTTTGAGGAGGCAAATGTACCTGATAATTTTTATGATCTGGCTATTTCAAATGTACCTTTTGGAAATTATCAGGTACACGACATAAATTTAAACAGTTATGGATTTGCTATCCATAACTATTTTTTTGCCAAATCTTTATCTAAAGTAAGAGAAGGAGGGATTATCTGTTTTATAACATCGACAAATACGATGGACGGTTCATCCAGGATACTGGAGTACATTAATTTGAGAGCAGATTTTATTGGAGCGGTAAGACTGCCGACTAATATATTTAATATTAATGGTGCTAATACTACAACCACTACTGATGTTATTATTTTGCAAAAAAACAGTAATAAACAGCCTTATAATAAGATTGAAAACTGGATGCAGTCTGAATATTTTTCATCTGAACTAAAAATCAATAAATATTTTATTGATAATCCTGATATGATATTTGGTACACCAAAGGACGAAATAGGCAGATTTGGACAACATGTAATGAGAGTCAATTATGATGGAATTTCTCTTGATGAACATTTTGCTAGAGCAATGGCAGTCCTGCCTTCAAATATATATTATGAAGCTGTTCAGGAAACTGTAGCTGATACTATTGCGATTGATAATGAATCATTTAATCTGAAACTGAATACTTATTTTGTGAAAGATGATAATGTATATATTAGAGATGAAAATTACTGCATACTGGTACACGATAATGAGTTAAATAATCTTCGTAGAAAGGAACTTATTAAAATTGCAGAGCTTGCTGAAGAAACAGTTAGTATACAGTCATCTAACAAATTCGATGAGAAGGCATATCTTGCTTTAAGAAATTCATTAAATATAGCATATGACAGTTTTATAAAAAAGCATAATTATATCAATTCCAGGGCTATTAAGAATCTTTTAGAAAGAGATCCACGGCAGTATCTTATTTTAAATCTGGAATCTAAAGGCGTAGAGGCAAATACATATATAAAATCAGATATTTTTAAAATCAGAACTATCAATCCCGTTGTTGAAATAAAACATGTTGAAAGTATACAGGATGCAATTTCTGCATCATTAAATTTTAAAGGTATGTTAGATTTAAATTATATGAGCATTATTTATGATAAAAGTATTGAAAGCATTGAAAAGGAAATGCACTCATCGGCTATGGTATTTTATGATCCTAAGGAAGAAAGGTGGCAATTAGAAAGTGAGTATCTTTCTGGAAATATTCTAGAAAAAATAGACTTTATAAGAGAAAATAATTTAATTGACAGATATGAAAAAAATATCAATGCATTGAATAACGTTATGCCTGAACCGTTGACTATTACTGATATAACTTTTCAATTGGGTGCGCCATATATACCAACACACATATATGAGGATTTCGCCTGCTACCTTTTTCGATTTGAAAATATGATGTATGATTCCAAGTCACTGACAATAAGCTTTATTAATGAAACAGGACAGTTTGCAATGGATTATTACGAGTATAGATTCTTTGGGAATAGTTTTATTGAAGATGAATGGGGAGTACCTTTATCTGAAAATATTGATACTGACGGTGTAATTAAAAGACAGCCAAGATATAATGGCTTTGACCTGCTGAACGATGTTTTGAATTCCAGAATCCCAACGTTGAAAAACTATTGGGAGGAAATAAATGAAGGTGGCATCGTAAAAACAAAAAGTGAAATTAACAGCGAAAGGACTGGACAGGCAAGAGAATTGTCGTCACAGTTGGAAAATACATTTGTTGAGTTCGTATTTGACAATGAGAAATACTGCAGAGAGATTGAAGATGAGTATAATCGACTGTTTAATGTTATAAGGCCAAGAATTTATAATGGAGAATTTTTAAGCTTTCCTGAAATGAATAACAGTTTTCAGATGGAAGAATATCAAAAAAATGCTATTGCAAGAATAATCTATGGCAAAAATACTCTTTTATCACAACAGGTGGGAGCTGGCAAAACATTCGAAATGATTGCAAGTGGTATGGAAATGAAAAGAATGGGTAAAAGAAATAAACTGCTGTATGTTGTACCTAACCATTTGATTGGACAATGGCGTAATGAATTTATGACACTATATCCACAGGCAAATATTTTGGCAATTTCTACTAATGATTTTGGCACAAAGAAAAGAGCAGATATAGTAAATAAGATGGCAGTGAATAATTATGATGCAGTAATAATGGGTCACTCGTCTTTTAAACTGATTCCTATGGATAATGAGATACAGTTAAATTTTTTGAATGAAGAAATAGATAAATTAGTAACTGCAATTGAAGAAGCAAAAGCAAATGGAAGCCATCAAAATACTGCTGTTGTTAAGTTGCTCGAACGTTCTAAAAAGGCCGTAGAAAAAAATGTAAAGAAGCTTACAGATATTAAAAGAGATCAGGGGATCACTTTCGATAAATTAGGAGTAGATTATATGTTTGTTGACGAGGCACACGAATTTAAGAATTTATATACGTATACTGCTATGTCAAATATCGCAGGTGTTCCTCAAGCTAGAAGTCAAAAAGCCAGTGATATGTATATGAAATGCAAATTTATACAAAAAAGCGGTGGTAATGTCTGCTTTGCAACAGGTACGCCAATTACAAATACTATGGCTGAGCTGTTTACAATGCAGAGATATTTACAGGAAGAGGAATTAGAAAGATTAAATATTCATAATTTTGATGCCTGGGCAAAAACATTTGGTAAAGTTATTACTTCTCTAGAGGTATCAGTAGACGGAAGCGGGTTTCAAACCAGACAGAGGTTTAACAAATTTTTTAATATACCTGAATTAATGAATTCATTTAGAGAGGTTGCAGAAATTCAAACAGAGTCGATGCTGAATAATGCACTTGAAAATTCTAAACTGCAAAGAAAAAGGGCTATACCGCCAAAACATGTGGGCGATAAGGCAAAGGTAGTTTCAATAGAACCAAGTCCAGAGTTGGAGGATTATATTGCAAATGTAGTCGAAAGAACTGAAGCAATACATAATTCGGCAGTTGCTCCATATGAAGATAATATGTTAAAGGTAACCAGTGACAGCAAGAAGGCATCAATAGATCTGCGTCTTATTGACGAAAGCTACGGTTTGACTCCAGATAATAAATTAACTGTAATTTCAGAACAGATATATAGAATATATGATGAGTACAGGGATCAAAAAGCTACTCAACTCGTTTTTTGTGATTCTTCTACTCCTAAATCACAATTCAATGTATATGACGAAATCAAAAACAATTTAATTAAATTAGGTGTAAATGATGAAGAAATTGCATTTATACATGACTATAAAACAACTCTAAAAAAAGAAAAACTTTATAGAGATGTAAATAGAGGAGAAGTCAGAGTACTGATTGGTTCAACAGCAAAACTTGGTGCAGGTACAAACGTTCAGCAAAGAATGATTGCAATTCATCATGTTGACGTACCATGGAGAGCCTCAGATATTGCACAACGAAATGGACGGGTCTTTAGGCAGGGAAATATGAATAATGAAGTATATGAATTTAGATATGCAACAAAAAAATCATTCGATGCCTACTCATGGCAACTGATAGAAACCAAGTCAACGTATATGAATCAACTGCTTGAAGGCAGTGGATGTGCACGAGAAATTGAAGAAGATACAAAGGCAACTTTTTCGTATGCAGAAATTAAAGCTATTGCAAGCGGTAATCCTTTAATAAGAGAAAAACTTGAAGTAGACACACGCTTAAAAACTCTTGAATCCAGTCTGGCAAGACACAGAAAAGCAATTAGAAAGGCACAGGATGATAAGCGTAATATGCCTGAAAAAATAAAAAATTTAGAAATGAAATTCGATCGTATAAGTAAAGACTATTCTGTATTTAAAAAGCATATCAATTTTGAATATGAAATGATTAATGAGAAAATGGATATTGATTTTAAAGTTGAATATAAAGACAAAGTCTTTACCGATTTAAAGGAGTATGGTGATTTTATCATCAGATTATCTGACATGAATAAAGAAAAAAATTCAATTCCTATTGGAAAAATGATGGGTTTTGAATTTATTCTTGATTATAATGTTGGAAATGGTTGGAATATCTGTTTTAAAGGAGCGAATAACTATCTGTACAATGCTGGATTGTTAAACGCAGTAGGCAGAGTTAATGTTGGGAGAATGATTAGAAAAATTTTTGAAATAAAAAAAGATTATGAAAAGTATTTTATACAAATTAATAACATGAAAGAAAATTATGCAAAACTTGATGATATTATAAATAAAAAATTTGAATCACAGGAAGAACTGCTTAGTTTGAGACAAAGACAAAAAGAGATCACTAATCTTTTAACTGACAATAACAATGGAGTTGTATTAGAGGAAAATGAAGCTGAGGAAATCGAACTAGAAATTTAAAAAGAGTAAGTTTTGTTACGACAAAACTTACTAAAGAACAGAAAAAGGTAAATAAAATAAAGTGAATATTATTCAAAAAATGTTCACTTTTTTGAAAAAAAATTGTGCCTTTTTGAAACAAAGGATATGCTAAGATTAGTATAGTTAAAATTATGCAATAAAGGAGAATTGTGTTATAGCAAATCTTAAAAGAGGCAAATTGCCTCTTTTTTATATTTTAACAAAGAAAGAAGGAAATAAAAGAAATGTTCAAATTCAAAAAAATGACAAACATATTAACCGAAAAGGAGGCAAAAAAAATCGCAAACGATTTCTACAGCAGAAATAACAGCAGTATGTTTAAAAAGCATGATATTTTCTTAGAGTGCTGGATTGAAGAAACAATGGACAATCAGAAATTTAAAATTGAGCTTCATACTATTGTATCACCCAATTATGATGAGTATGGTGAATGCGAATTTACCAGTTATTATGATTCATATAAAGAATTATTAGAAAAAAATATATACTGCCATATTTATAGGGCTTTAACAGATGGAGCGACTACGGTTACGCCAGCAATTGAAAATCCTAATAATTTATTAATGTCAAGAATTTTTAGCCCTATAAAAATATATATTAATTCTCAAATTGTTTTACCAGTAAAAATCATGGAACAATTAGGATGTCACGACTGGATCAACGATTATTACAGAAACAAAGCAAATATGGAATTTATAAACGTGAAATTGGGAAAAGATAAATATACAAAGCTTGCATCTCAAGAAGATTTTGATAGTGCAATAAATAATTATTTTAAGGAGTATCTCAAAAAGAATAATATTAAATTGTCTTTGAAGCAGGAAAAAAATATTGGTACTGAATTTAAGAAACTGTTAAATGATGATAATTTTAAATGTATATTAGGCTTATTTGTTACTCTAGATGAGCAGTATTGTTTCGAAAGCTTTTTTGAAAAGAATAATAAAACTGGCATAGAGCGGATTATTATTGAACATCCAGAAGAGTCTGAAAAATTCCATCATGGATATAGATGGAGCGCTTTGTATGATTTTATTGATAACCTAAGAATAAATTCAGATGAAAAGGCACTTATCATAGAAAATAGGGAAATGTTGCTGGATATATATGAACATTATCCTAATCACCTTCAAACATTGAATCATGAAATTCGAAAATCATATTTAAGTGATGAATTCGAAACGCATTTTAGATATACAGAAGATGAATTTGTAGATGAAAGAGAATTATAGAAAATATAGTTAAAGTTATTAAAGAAAGTATGTAACAAAATGGAATTATATAAAAAGAGGCAATTTGCCTCTTTTTATATTTATAGGAGTGAATAAAAATGACTAATGTAAAAATATTAAGCAATTCTGAAAAAGAATACCGTAAAACTATCGTAAGTGAAATGCTCAAGGAGCTTACATGTATAGAAGTTGCAACAAATGTTTTTAATCTTACTGTTCATAAAAGCAGTAGAAGTCAACGATATCTTAAACCAGTTGAACATAGTTCGATGGTATTTGATATTTTAAAAAACAAAGTATACTGGAATGCTCGTTGCGGGTCAGTACCTTTAAATGTAATTGAGTTTTACAGTGAATACACTAATACTTCAACATATGATGCAATTAATATACTTTTAGAGTACTTTTATTCAAGAAATCCAAATGAAATTGAGCAGTATTTGTATGATTTTTCTATGGACGAAAGTCATATCAGCCAAGGACTTGTATTAACACAAAAAAACGATAATAATGAGAGAACAATTCATTATCTGACCAATGAAAGAAAACTAAGCGATTCACTTGTTAGCAAACTAATAGAGGATGGCATTGTATATGAAGATATATATCACAATGTGGTATTTGTTGGATATGATGTAAATAATATAAAAGAAAAAAAACCAGTTTTTGCAATCCGCAGAGGTACGGGCAATTCAAAATTTCATATAGACTGTAAAGGGTCATTTAAAAATAACGGGCTATTTTATCAGAATTTTGAAGGAATAAAAAAAATTGTAGTTACAGAAAGCGTAATTGATGGACTTAGCTATATTTCTCTAAATAGAAACAATCTAACTGCTCATGTATTAATGTGCAGCGGAGTAGGTACGATGCTTAACACACTTAAATATAATTTAAAGAATAATCCTGCTCTAAAAAATTTAGAAGAAATAGAAATTATGCCAGATTTAGATGATGCTGGTGTGATAGCGGGTAATAAAATAAAGAAATGGTATGACAATGAAGGGGTGTTCAACGATAATGGTAATACAGTTTCACTAGAAATAAAAACATACGGCTATGATGGAAAACCAAATCTTAAAATTAAGGATTTAAACGACCTTTTACGTGTAACTGTTTATTATGAAGAAAATAGAATTTTAAGGGAACAGTCAGAATTAGAAGATAGAGAAAGCAATGATAACATGGAGATGTAGGAAAAGATATATTTTGTCTTTTTTATAGGAATAATCAATTTGTGTTACATTTTATGTTTAAAGTGATATACTTATAACATAAGTATAGGAGATTGGAAATGACAGATATAGAAAAATTAAAAAAGGAACTTATAGAACAAAAACAATCAAAATTTCCTGGTAACATTTATCATGTTTCACAGGTATTGTTTGCATATAATTCAAATAAAATAGAAGGAAGTCGATTAACAGAAGAACAGACTGAAATGATATTTGAAACTAATTCTTTTTTTCCTGATAAAGACGAGAAGGTAGTCAGAGTAGATGATATTACAGAAACAGTAAATCATTTTAAACTCTTTGATTTCATCTTGGATCATATTGATGATAGGTTAAATAAAGATATGATTATTGAAATGAATAAAATTCTAAAAAAGGGAACTTCTGATGAATCAAATCCCAGATATAATGTAGGAGGATTTAAAATCCATCCCAATGTAATTGGACTGGTAAATGTTATTAAAACCTCAAAACCAGACGAAGTTGAAAGAGATATAGACGTACTCATTGAAGAGTATAACAGGCTAGGCAAAGTAACATTGGAAGATATTGTTGACTTCCATTTACGCTTTGAGAGAATTCATCCGTTTGGTGATGGCAATGGTCGTGTTGGGCGTGCGATCATGTTCAAGGAATGTTTAAAAAATAATATTGTTCCTTTTATTATTCTTGATAGGGACAAGCCGTATTATTTACGTGGATTAAAAGAATATGACAGAGACAGGACGTACCTGTTTGAAACCTGTTTAAATGAGCAGGACATATACACTGATCTATGTAAGCAGCTTTTGAATTTAGATTTTAATATCACTGTTGATAATGAACAGGATGAAGATATGGAATTATGATTAAGTTATGTAAAAAAGAGGCAAACTGCCTCTTTTTTACATACAGTACTATTTTATAAAGAAGGAGCTAATAAATGTGAAGCATGAATATATAATCGAGGAACTTGATGAAAAATACATCAATCTCTCGTGAAAACTATGCTGAAGAAGATGAAAATGAGAGAGAATTATAACAAGGAGAACAGGATGAAAAAAATTAGTTACAGTATTTTAAAGGAACTGATAGATAATATAAAGGACGATGAGGAGATTGTTATAGATGAAAATGGAATAAAAAAGGTGAAGAGAGCAAATGAACAGTATTGATGTTGTTGGAATCAGATTAGTTAAGGAAAGAGAGTTTTTATGTGAAAAGAGTATAAGAACACCGCTGGATGCTGTCGAAGTTTTAGCAAATGAATTAAAGTTTTTAGATCGAGAAATTTTAATGACCTTAAATATGAATAGTAAAAATAAAATTATTAATGCTCATGTATGCTCGATAGGAAGTGCAAATATGGGAATAGTTGATCCAAAAAGTGTCTTTAAATCAGCTCTACTATCAGGAGCAAATAGGGTAATGATTATACACAACCATCCTTCTGGTGACTGTACTCCAAGTCAGGAGGATATTGACGTGACAAATTTATTAATCAAGGGAGGGCGCATTTTAGAAATAGAAGTCCTTGATCATATTGTGATAGGTGAGAATGAATATTATTCTATTGTAGGGGATCGTCAAGAAAAATACACTGAAATAAATAATACAGATAATTTACAAAACAGTTATGAATCTTTAGAGCTGTGTGAGAATAATGACAAAAAAATTTGGTTAGAAGAAGATGTGACGGAAATGATAATTTAAAAAAGAGGCATTTTGCCTCTTTTTTACTTTGCAGAAGGAGGTAAAAATGGAAAATGTCGTAAATAGTGAGTATTTCAAATTAGCAGTTGTGTTAAAAAGTGTATTAGGAATTACTCATCATGAAATGAAAGATATCAGAAAAAATATTTCTAAATATAAAAAAAGAAAAGAAATAGTCCAGGAGATTAATGATTATCTTAATGATGATGAAATCTCTATCTTTTTACCTGATAATTATAAACAGCAGGCGCAGAGATTAGTTCTTATTTTTAATAATAACTATGATGACAATTTTATGTTGAATGAATGTAAAAAAGATACTTTTATATCAGATAATATTCTATCTTATGATAAATACATGGATCTTATTGATTTGTTAGGTGGAATAGAAAGTGATGAAGATGGCAGTCAATTTGTTAAAGTACAAGTCGATAAAATGATCAAATACTTTTTAGTTCCAGTAAGCAGGGGTGACAAGCTTTCAAAAGAAATTGTTAAAGAATATATAGAGAAAAATGCTATAAATAAGTTAGAGAAGGAAATAGAAAATGATAATGAACTCGAACTTTTGTGAGAAAAAAATCATATTTTTTATGTGAATATATTTACTATAAGCAGTTAATAGATTGGTGGTGAAATAAATGAAAAATGAAATAGACATTTTGTTGGAGGATTTTGAATATGAATTAATTTTCGGCAAACAAAGTTTACTTTTAACAGTTGAAGTCGGGACAAAAAAGATAGAAAAATACTATAAAGATAATTACGGTGATAGAAAAGCGGAAGAGTTTTTACTTAAATTCAAAAAAAATTATCAAGAGATTAAGGATGTAAGCGATCATCAGCTTAGAAGGGTAGAGAATTTAACAGAAATTTTGAATGAATTTGAAATTTCTATTTCAGAACTTCATCGAATGATAGTTGCAAAGAATTTTTGTGAATCGTACCTAAAAGACAGTTATTATACATTTTTTGATTTTGTTAAAGAAAGAGCAGATGAGTCCATTAATAAAAAAATTGAGAAACTGTTGGAAATGGAAAACTATGAGTATCTAAATAATGATTTTAAAGAGCAGGTGGTTGAATAAGAATATAATATTAAACAGCACAATGAATGATAAAGAGGAAAATTTGATGGAAAAAGAAGATAGAGTGGTGTGCTATAGAAAATTGTGTGAAGAAATTCAAAGAATGATAAATGATCTTCCAGTGCCTGAAGGAAACTGTGTACAGATAGAGAAGGCAAAGAGAGTAAGATACTTTTACATCACTGTTTATTATATGTATCTAAATAAAAATAATAATTATAACAATTTTTTTAAGTTAATGTTATTTTAGCAACATTGAAGAAAGCCCTCAAACGGAAACAGTCAACTTTTTGGATTAACTATCACAATGACTTGTTCGAGGGGATTTTGTTAAATAATATATGGCTGTGAAAAACTATAACTGCTGACAAAAAGGAAGAGGCTGTAGATTTACTTGCAGATTTAAATAGAGAGGGTAAATTAACTATTGAAGAAATCGTATTAATTATACAGGATAAAGAATATGTTCCAAGTATTGATGTCGATGTATAAATGTACAAGATGCATGTAATACACTGCCTTTTGTAAGTAATGGTTGTAAGATAAAACGCAAAAAAAATTGTGCCCTCTCTAATATGCAAATATGCTAAGATGTGTTTGCAGGTAATAAATGTAGACAATTAAATAATAGTATACTTTTGGATTAGAAAACTGTCTGTCGAAAAGCGATGTTTGCATGATTACCTGTATTTTTTTCCTTTATACAAGAAAGAGTGGAGTTCTCATCACTCTTTCTTTTTGGTTAATTTTTATTGTATTATAATGGAATCGGGGAAGAATAAAAATGAAAAGAGTTTTAACTATTTTATTGAAGTGAAGTGAAAAATACAGCAGTATGAAACAATCGATAAGACTTGGATTGATAATGTTTTAATGGAAAGTTGTTATTAATAACTTGAAAAAGAGGCAAATTGCCTCTTTTTTATAGTCAAGAAATATTTTTAGTAGATATTTTTAGTAGAAAATGAGTATTTGTATTACTAATATAATGATTTAACAAAAGAAAAAAAACTGATGAAATCAGTTTTTTTTAAATAGTGTGAATATTATTCAAAAAATATTCACTTTTTTGAAAAAAAATTGTGCCTTTTTGAAACAAAGGATATGTTAAAATTAGTATAGTTAAAATTGTATCCAAAAATTGAGAGCATTTATTGGTATTTCGACCAATGACTGCTTTTTTTATTGCAGTTATATACGTAAAAAAAATTGTGCCCTAACCTTTTTTCTTTATTGATATCATTAAATTGTAAAGGAAATATCAGGAGGAATACAGATGAGAACAATTGAATTGAATTAGTTTTAATACTACTATTTTTGTTTCTCTTTGTAGCAATGCTACCTAAAGTAGCAACAGATTTTATATGATTTGCACGGGAGGAACATTCATTATGGAAATAGGAGAACGCTTAAAGCAGTTGAGGATAAAAAGAAAGTTAACACAGTTCGAAGTAGAAGAGTTAACAGGCATAAATCGATCTACATTATCATTATATGAATTAGGAATCCGAGTGCCACCAATCGATAAGCTAATGCAGCTTGCTTTGCTATATAAAGTATCGATTGACTATTTATGTGGAATAGAGAAGTCCTATAGTGAGGATGTTGAAAAGGTAAAACAGGGAGAAAAAGCACAATGAAAAAAATGTTATTAAATTATTTAGATACAAGAAATAAAAAGATTATCGCAGGAATTAGTGTAGTGGCAGTGATTTTAGCTAGTACACTGGGTATATATGCTTTAACAAAAGATAATTTACCCGATTTCGTTCTAAGTAATAGTAAAACTATTAAATTAGAATATGGAGATAAATATTCTGTTAACGGCATGAAATTATTGAATACAGAAGGTATGGATGATAAAGATAAAAAAATATTAAAAAATGGTTTAAGTATAAAATCTAATTTTAAATATGAGGACGGTAAAGATTATCCAGCAGTTGGAGAGTATAAGATAACAATGATCTTTAATGATGATTCACTTGTTAAAAAGGTTAAAGTTGCTGATACGACTGCACCAGAACTTAATACAGAATTTCGTGATATTGATATAGTTAAAGGTACTGATCTAAATACCTATGATTTCGGCGGTCTTAATTTATTTAATGCAACAGATCTATCGCCTGTAGAGGCAGGATACGACAGCAGTGCAATTAACAGTAGTACAGTAGGAACATATGTATTAAAAGTTACTGCTAAGGATACTTCTAGTAATGAAACTACTAAAGAATTAACAGTTAATATAACAGAAACTCCAAATGAAAATCAGGAATTAGTAACAGAAACAGTAACTAATGAGGATGGAACAAAATCTATTCGCAATACATTAAGAGATAAAGCGACGGCTCAAGACGATACAGCAAATACTAAAATTAGTTCTAATTCCAGTAAAGGAAGCAGTACAAATAAAAAAGGATCTACAGGTTCATCAAGCAGCAATAGTTCTAATTCATCTTCCAATTCTGGAGTGAATCATAGTTTTGTTGCTAATATGTCAATTTCGAGACAAACTACACAGGCAATAACAGTTGTTGGAAACGGTGGAAGCTATGCAACGTTAACACTGCATACTAAGCGTAACGGTATTTGGACAGAAACATTAAGCTGTTCAGCAAGAGTGGGGAAAAATGGTATAACTAGCAACAAACGTGAAGGTGATGGGAAAACACCTACGGGAATCTATAGTTTTGGTCAAGCGTTTGGTGTAGCAGGAAATCCAGGTACTTCTAGAGGATGGTTACAGGTCAACAACAATCATTATTGGGTAGATGATGTAAACAGTCCATATTACAATAAATTAGTTGATGCTAGTCAGACTGGAATTCAATGGAGCAGTGCTGAGCATTTAATTGGTTATCCAACAGCATATAAATATGCTATTGCTGTAAATTATAATACTGCTTGTACACCAGGTGCGGGTAGTGCTATCTTTTTACACTGCTCAACTGGCGGTTCTACAGCAGGATGTATAAGTGTGAGTCAGGTGAATATGATTCGTATATTACAGTCACTGCAGGGTGATACTTTAATAGGAATATATCAAAATTCAAATAGTTTATACTAAAATTTGAATTATAGAGTAATAAATTATAAAATTTAGATGGAGGGATAAAGTATGGACATCAGAAAAGATATTATTGATAAGTATTTAAATACCAAAAAGAACAGGCTCATTGCGGGATGTCTTACAGGTTTAATTGTCTTGGGATGTGGCGGAGGAATTGTATATGCTACAAGAGACACTTCACCAAAATTACAACTAAAGAAAAATACGATTAATCTTGAATACGGAAAAGAATTCAAAGCTGATTTTGATACTTTAGTTGATACTAAAGGATTAAATAAAGAAGATAAGGAATATTTGAAAAAAAACCTTAAAATAAAAACAGATATAAAAAATGATATTGAAACAGTGACTAACGAGGATGGTACTACTGAAGAAAAAGATCGTGGGTTTGCTAAAGTAGGAGATTATAAAGTAAATTTAACATATAAAGATGAAACTAAAACAGTTAAGGTAGTTGTGAAAGATACAACTGCCCCAGAAATGACAGTACCAGAAAATATAGAAATTCTTCAAGGGACAGATTTGACTACATTTGATTTTAAATCATTGATTATAGCGACTGATTTAGCAACAATAAATGAATTGACAGTTGATTACAGTACAGTAGATATTAATGTACCTGCTAAATATACTGTAAAAGCTAGTATTGAAGATGCAAATGGAAATAAAGCTGAAAAAGATGTAAAGGTTACAGTAATTGCGCCACCAGCAATTGCCGAAGACGAAGTTGTAGTCCAAGAGACAGTAACTAATGCTGACGGAACAAAAACAGTAAAAAATACTGTTAAGAAAAAAGTGGATTCATCTGGAGATAAAGTAGTATCTAGTGGAAATAATTCAAATAGCAGCTCTAATAGTTCTGGAAGCAAACCTTCAGGTTCTACTGGAGGAAGCTCAGGATCATCTGGTAGTGGTTCTAACAAGCCTTCAAATGGAGGAACATCTGGTGGTAACAGTTCTGGAGGAAATAGTGGTAATTCAGGTGGAAGTTCTGGGAGTGGATCAAGCTCAGGAAATACTGGAGGAAATTCTGGATCAACGGGAGAAAATACTCAGCCAGTAAAAAGAAAAGTTTGGCGTACAGTGACTTATAAGTGGGGAGATTCAACTTTTGAGGATGGATATATCTGTTATGAGGGCGATCCATTAGAATCGTGGAGAGTTCCAAGTGATGCCACAGATGTAAAATATTGGGATAAATATATATAAAAAGCAATTCGTTGAATTGCTTTTTATTTTTGGAGGGAATAAAATGAAATTTTATTGTAGAAATCCTTGTTAGTTATATAGAAAAATAATGAAGAAGGAAGGAAAATAAAATGACAAGAAAAATTAAATGCTTTATTATTACGTTTCTTTCTATCATATGTATTTTGTCATCAGTATTTCCAGTGATGGCACAAAGCAGTATTTCATTTACATGGGGACAGGAAATTTATTATCCTAGTTGGCTAGGCAATTGGAGTACTAAAATGTGTTATATTAATGGATCACTTGCGTATTGTCTCGAATCTTCAAAAAACACGCCACCACAAGGACAATATGCACCTTATGTTATTAGAAATAATGATGCACTATTGAAAGTTCTTTACTATGGTTATGGCGGACCAGGAGATGTTTTTAAAGATGACCAAGTTACCAATGACACTAATAAATATCTGTATACGCATATTATGGCTAGTTATGCTTACTCAGGAGATATTTATGGTGGTAAGTCATGGGATGATTTATTGGCTAATGGAATTGGATTGAAATGGAGATATGAACAGATTCAGTCCATGCCAGTACCGACAAAAACATTTAATTTAACTAAAACTAATTTAAGTGCATATTATGATTCAGGCACAAGTACTCAGAGAACTGAAAACAATACATTTAATGCTGAAAGCAATGTGACAATAGACATTCCTTTACAGGAAGGGGTAGAGCTTCATAATCTAACAAAAGGGACAGTTAGCAGTGGAACAGTTTCAATTAATGGTGGTGATACTTTTTATTTGTCAGCACCGTTACAAAAAATGGAAGATTATAGTAGCGGTGAATTAGCTGGTAATAATTCTACAATGTATGCTCCTTTGGCTATAATGCCAGGGGGTGGATACCAAGCAGAGGCGACACTTTCTGTAACTAGTGACCCAAGAACATTAAGTTTTAATGTCAGTTGGTTAAATGGCAGTCAAATAGGTATTAATAAAACTGACAATTTTGGTGAAAACATTTCTAACGCTAAATTTGATTTATTACAGTGGAATAAGACAACTAGTCAATATGAAAAATGAAGAGAGTTTTCATATAATTCTACCAATAAATTATATGAGAGTGATTTTTTAGAAAAAACAGATCTGAATGAAGGTAAATTTAAGGTAGAGGAAACAGTACCAAATGGATATACAGCTTCTTCGAGATACGAGCAGGAATTTACATTAGACGGCTATATCGACAGAAGTGTTTTTACAGCAGAAATTGAAGGTAAAGAAGTAAATGTAAAATTATCGTCTACACTTGCGGACAACCATTACATAAAATATGAGGTGGATGGTGTACCAGATAGTGTAACAGAGATTAAATTTCCTACATGGTCGATTAATGGGGGACAAGATGATATTGATTGGGTTCACCTTGCAAAAGAAAGTGACGGGGTATGGCGTGCAAATAAGCAGATGCCTGAAAGTGGACAGTACGTGATTCATATCTATTATAATACTGCTGTACAGCAAAATATTTATTCTTATGCAGTTAATTTTTGGCCAAGTGATACAACGATCAATGTTGTAAACAATAGGATAATGGGTAAAATATCTGTTGATAAATTAGATTATCATGCAGGTGAAAAATTAGCAAACGCAACATTTGATGTGATTGCCAGAAACGATATAAGAACACCACAGGGAACTGTTATATATAGGCAGGGCGAAGTAGTAGGAAATCTTACAACAGATGAAAACGGTTATGGTGAACTGGATAATCTTAATTTAGGGGAATACACCCTAAAGGAGTCTATGGTACCAGATGGTTTCCGTGATGATGGCAGTACATACGATTTTACTATAACTAATGATAAAACTGATTCTAAACTGCATATGGGATTGGATGTGACATGGGAAATAAACAACTATCCTACTTTTATAAATGTTTATAAAGTTGATAAGGATTCGGGTAAAAAACTTGAAAATGCTGAATTTGATTTATACAACGTTACAGATAAAAAGAAAGTAGGAACATATAAAACAGATAAGAATGGCAATATTGCTGTTTTTTATTTATCAAGACAGAAAACCTATTATCTTCAGGAAACAAAAGCGCCTGACTCTTATAAATTAAATAATACCAAATATTATTTTTATGTTGATGAGAAGGGGGCATTCAGTGTTTCAGATCTGAATGGTACTGTAGAAGATGGTACTTTTAATGTGCCGTTTCATGGTACAATGACCATTACTGTTAAAAATGAAATAGATATATGCAATCTTCGAATTACAAAGAAGAATGATAACAGTAAAGTATTAGAGAATGCTGAATTTAGCTTATATTCTGATATGGAATGTACGAAGGAAATAGAAAAAGGAAAAACCGACAAGAACGGTCAATTGAATTTTGATCGGATTTCTGTTGGTGATTTTTATTTAAAAGAAACAAAAGCACCTGCAGGTTATCGTCTGCTGGAAGATCCAATTAAAATATCATTAAAAAATGTGAACGGGAAGTTCACTTTTTTTGTTAATGACAAAGAGATTAAGGAAGATGACAAAAATAACAGCTTAACGTTAGAAAATGGCTTATATACTGGCAATTTGACAGTTATAAACAGTCGAGGATCTATTCTTCCTGCAACTGGAAGTCCTATGACGATTGTTTTAACAGGGGCAGGTATTTTATGTTTATTAATTTCGATCAAAAGGGAAAAAAACAATGATGAATAAAATTAAAAAATTAGGTATAACCGCTTTAGCTTGTGTACTGTCTTTAACGACAGCAGGAACAGTAGCAAATTTAGTCAACAGTGGAAATACTGGAAACGGAATTTTTACGAAACTAAATGCTGAAGGAACAGGACATATAACTATTAATGCCAATGTAGGAGATAATGGAGTTACTCAAAGTCTGGCAGGGAAGAAATTTAATATTTACCGTATCTTTGATGCTCAAAACAGTGCAGGAATGGAAAGTATTAACTATACAATGAACCCTGCATATGAAAAATCGTTAAAGAAGGTTACTGGAAAAGATACAGAATATGCAATCATAGATTATATTCAAACGTTAAATAACAATCAGGTGATCAATGATGTTTCACAGACACAGAAAAACGAGACTGCATATTCTAATTTTAGATATTTTGTTGAGAGTCTGAGAAATATGTTAGTTGAAGATAAAGCCGACCCTACTCAGGTTTTAACAGTTCCATCTACAGCAACAGACAGTTATACATTAGATGTTGCATACGGGTGGTATGTTATTGATGAAATTACCAGTGTTAATGGAACGCACAGTGCTTCATCTATGATTATGGTCAATACTGCTAATCCAGATGTTGCAATTGATATAAAATCAGATTTTCCTGTAATTCAAAAACAGATTTTAGAAGATGATAACCAAAAAACAATCGGAAATGACAAGGATGGTTGGAACGATGTAGGAGATTATGAGATTGGACAGACAGTTCCATATCGTTATCTGACATATGCGCCAAATATGAACGGGTATGCAAATTATTATTTTGCAATGCATGACCGTATGGACAGCCAGTTAACATTCAATAATGATAGTGTAGTTGTTAAAGTCGGGAACAAGACGCTTGTAAAAGATACAGATTATAAAGTTGTAACAACTGGTCTAACTGGAGAAACATTCCAGATCCAGATTACAGATTTAAAAGCGACAATTAATAAATATTTTTATGCATCTGAAGCGGGAGCAAATCCAGAAACAGAGAAGCTGTATGGTCAAAAAATTGTTGTAGAATATAATGCTACTTTAAATGAATCTGCTCAGGCTGATACTGGTAGAGCAGGTTTTGAAAATGATGTAAGACTGGAATATTCTAACGATCCCGACAGTAACGGGACTGGTAAAACAGGGTTAACACCTTGGGATACAGTAGTGGCATTTACATTTAGAATGGACGGTATTAAGGTCAATGACCAGACTCCAGAAAGAAAGCTGGAAGGTGCTAAATTTAGATTATACAGTGATGAGGACTGTACTAAAGAGGTATATGTTAAAAAAGCAAGCGGTGGTGACGGTTATACTGTAATCAATAGAGACAGCGTAACAGGTGATACTGCACCTAATGGAGCAGTTGAAATGATATCTGATTCAAATGGTGTTTTCAATATTATTGGTCTTGATTCACAGGTATATTATCTGAAAGAAACTAAGGCGCCAGACGGTTACCGTTTATTAAAAGACCCTATAAAAATCGATGTAAAAGCAACTTATGGAGCTGACAACAGATTAAATTATGTTAAGGGCGATGGTGCAACAGCAAAGACATTACAGAAATTAGCAGCAACAGCAAGTTTTAAAGAATTTTACACAGGCGCATATAGTCAATATGACAAAACACTATCAACTGATGTAGATACAGGTACATTTAATATCAAGGTTGTAAATAAAGTCGGATCTAAACTTCCTGCAACAGGTAGTATGGCCACTTTATTATTAGTTGCAACGGGTACTGCGGTGATGGTAACTGTACTTGTCAGAAGAAGAAAAAATGAAAAAAATGAGAATTCTCAAATTTCTTAAAAAAGATATTTTAATTTTTATAACAGGACTGGCTCTTGTGAGCTATCCTGTTATTTCTAATTATATAGAGTCCATAGAACAGGCAGATCAGATCGATACATATAACAATTCTGTCAGTGAGTTGAGCAGAGCAAATAAACAGTTAATGCTGAACGAAGCTCATGAATGGAATGATAACCTGTATTCAAAAGAAAAGGGACTGCCAGAGGATTCAGGGTTAGAATATGAAAATGTTTTAGATCTTGGAAATGGTGTAATAGGAACTGTAGAAATTCCAAAAATAAAGGTAAATATGCCTGTCTATCATGGTACAGAAAGTAATGTATTAAACGTGGGAGCTGGCCATATAGAGGACAGTTCTTTGCCTGTAGGTGGTAACAATACCCACACTGTTTTAACTGGCCATAGAGGCTTGCCGTCAAGCAAACTTTTTACTCGATTAGACGAACTTAAAAAGGGTGATCTTTTTTTTATTAAAGTACTCGATGAAACTTTAGCATATAAAATAAATAAAATAGAGGTAGTACTGCCTGATAAGGTCAGTTATTCAATTATAGATAATCAGGATTTAGCGACACTGATTACCTGTACTCCTTACGGGCTAAATACTAACAGGCTTGTAATAACTGGCAAAAGAGTTCCATATGAGGAAAAGGAAAAGAAATCAATTAAAAGCAGTATGCCGTCATTAAGAGAAATTATTTTCTATGTTATTCCTGTTCTGTTTTCAGTGGCAGGCATACTATTTTTTAGAAAACGAGGGGTGAAAAATGTGTAAAAAATTAATTACAGCAGTATTCACGGGTTTTTTATTTTTTATCAGTATAACCGCTGTTTCTGCTTTAGACGAAGTCGGATCTATAACAGTAAATCTTGAAGAAGGAAAAAAGGGAACTAGTGTTAAAAACGTAGAACTAGAATTAATTAAAGTTGGTGATGTAGTTAATGGACAGTACCTTTTTATAGATGATCTGCAGGATATTGAGATTGATTTAAACACTTTAGAAACGGCAGAAGATATGAAAAATGCAGCATACACTATTTCAAAAATTACTGTTTCAAAAAATATAGTTGGAACTAGAAAAACTACCAATGACTATGGAACGGTCAAATTTTATCAATTAGAAAAGGGTGTTTATCTGCTTCAGGCAACAGATATCAATAAATATGAGAATATCGTATCAACACTGATATCCGTACCTGCTTTTAATAATGAAAGCAAAAACAGCATGAATTATGATATCAGTATTGTTCCTAAACATTCACCTGTAATTGCAGTAAAAACAGGTGATGCAGTTGATTTGAAACTATTTGCCGTATTAGCAGGAGTTAGTGCTGTTATTATTGCAATAATACGAAGGGAGGCGATATAGATACAAATTAATATTTATTTAGATATTAAAATGATATCTTTTTTATTTTAACTTAAAGTGAGGTAGAGAAATGAAAGGATTAAACAAAATAAAAAAATGCTGGAAACAGCTTATGTTAGTACTGGCGATGTTTTTAAGTATCAGTGCATCGACATTAACTCAGGCAAATGCCTTAAACGCTACATTGACCTGGGGACAGGAAATCCGTTATCCAAGCTGGCTTGGAAACTGGTCTACAAAAATGTGCTATATAAACGGCAGTTTAGCGTATTGTTTAGAAGCATCAAAAGAAACTCCCCCACAAGGGCAGTATGCACCTTATGTTATAAAAAACAATGATGCTTTATTGAAAGTGTTATATTATGGATTTGGCGGACCTGGCGATGTATTTAGAGACGACCAAGTTACAAATGATACTACTAAATATCTTTATACGCACATTATGGCTAGTTATGCATATTCAGGTGATTTATATGGTGGCAATGATTGGGATGAC
The DNA here is from genome assembly GCF_019041935.1 of Erysipelatoclostridium sp. MSK.7.34. Classification (NCBI taxonomy): domain Bacteria; kingdom Bacillati; phylum Bacillota; class Erysipelotrichia; order Erysipelotrichales; family Coprobacillaceae; genus Thomasclavelia; species Erysipelatoclostridium sp. MSK.7.34. The sequence continues at coordinate 34,444 of NZ_JAHPYJ010000018.1, read as the reverse complement.
TTAGAAGCACATGGTGTTGGTTTAAAAGCGAGATACGATCAGATTCAGTCTATGCCTGTACCAACAAAAACATTTAATCTAACAAATAATAATGTTCAAGCTTATTTTGAAGAAGGAGTACAGAGAACAGAAAATATAACATTAAATACATCATCAGAGGTAACTATTAGTATTCCACTACAAAACGGGGTAGAGCTTCATAATGTAACAAAGGGAACAGTAAATACTGGAACAGTTTCGATTAACGGTGGTGATACTTTTTATTTGTCAGCACCGTTACAAAAAATGGATGATTATAGTAGCGGGGAATTGGCAGGTAATAATCTTACAATGTTTGCGCCTTTAGCAATTTCTGCAGGTGGAAACTATCAAACTGAAGGAACAATATCGGTTACTACTGATCCTCGTACATTGAGTTTAAAAGTAAAGTGGATGGATGTAGGTGATTTTGAATTAAGAAAAACAAATGATACAGGAAAATTGATTAACGGTTCAGAATTCTCATTAAAACATACTACACTTGATTTTGAAAAAAAACTTGTAGTCAAAGATGGCAAATTATCAATGAGCGGTATGCCTGTTGGAGAATATCTGCTCACTGAAACAAAAGTACCTGATGGTCATGCGGTTCTTCAAAAGACTTTTCAGGTAACAATTAATAAAGATCAGACAACAGAACAGATCGTTGTCAATAAATTAAGACCTACAGGTACGTTAGAGATAAATAAGTCTTTAGAAACTTCTAATGAAAATGCAGTAAATAAAGCTGATTATGATTTAACAAAAGTACAATTCAAGATTACTGCAAACCAAGATATTTATGATAGTGTTTCTTTAGAAAAATTATATTCTAAAGGAGATGCGATTACTGTTGGCTCAGGTAAAGGAAGCAATGATGATGTCGTAAAATTAGTGAATGGTAAAGAATTAGAAAACGGTATTTATTCATGTGATACAAATGGTAAGTTATCTTTATCTGGATTGCCAATGGGGACATACAGTGTGGAAGAAACTGCATGCCCAGATGGTTTTGTTTTAGATAAAGAAGTCAAAACGGTACAGTTTGCACAGCAGGATTTTGTTACATTAACTTACACTTCTTCATTAAATATAAATAATGAATTAACAAAAACAGTTTTCAGCAAGGTAACTGCTGATGGCGACAATCTTTACGGTGTTCCAATGGAAATCGTAGATGCCAAAACTGGTGAACAAGTTTATAACTGGATCACAGATGATAATGATCTAGAAATCGACGGATTGCCAACTGGTGATTATATTTGGCGTGAGGTAAATGCTCCAGAAGGTTATGTTTTAGCAAAACCTATCGAGTTCACTGTCAAAGATGGAGATATCCAAGATATTGAAATGAAGAATTTCAGTGTTGAGTTTGCGAAAAACGGAAACGATGGAAATAAACTTTTAAAAGGAGGGGAATTCCAGGTAACAAGTACTAAAACTAAACAGATTGTTGATAAATGGACAAGCGGTGAACATATTTTCGATATTACTGAGGATATGAAAACTAAACTTACATCAGGTGAAGTTGTTAGTGATATGTTTATTAACATTGAAGATGATTCAAGTACATATTACAGAATTTCTAAGAATGCAGATAGAGATGATTATAGACTTTTAATGCAGGCAAATGGTGAAACTAAATATTATAACATCGATATCAACGGTGATGAAACAACACATATGATCAGAGGTACAGTTGAAGATCAGGAATATGTTATTACAGAGCTTAAGAGTCCTGATGGATATGCAACAGCCGAGCCAGTTAGCTTTAAAACAAATAAAGAACAAAATTTAACTGTTGACATGACAGATGAAATTACTCAATTTGAATTTTATAAGAAGGATATAACTTCTCAGGAAGAGCTTGAAGGTGCAACTTTGCAAATTAAAGATAAAAACGGAAATATTGTAGATGAATGGGTATCTGGAAAAACACCACATAAAATTACTGGATTAACTGTTGGCCAAACATATACAATGATAGAAGTAATTGCACCAGTAAATTATAAAATTGCACAAAATAAAGAATTTACAGTTAGCAATACTGGAGAAGTTCAAAAAATAACAATGTATGATGAACTTATGCCTGTTGCTAAAAAGGTAAAAACTGGTGATTTAAGCAATCCGTTTAGTTATCTTGTTTTAACAGGTGTTGCAGTTTTAGGAATGTCCCTTGTTTATTATAGAAGGAAAAAAAGTTGTTAATTAAACTAAAAGAGGCAATTTGCCTCTTTTTTGTATATGCTATTTAAAAATTTAGATGGCATATACAAAAAAAGAAAGGTGTGTGGAGAATATGAAAAAAAGATATGTTGTAATATTTTTACTTATATTAATGTTTTTTATTAGTGGCTGTCAAAGTGAGTTATTCAGTGATCCAAACTTCAGCAAAGATAAAATAAAATTTAATAGCAATATAGTAATAAACTATGGGGAAAAGAATGTTGATACTACAAAATTTGTGTCGGGTATAGATGATATAAAAATTAAAGACAGCAATAGATTAAAGGATGAGCTAAGAATCACTGTTGATAATTACAGTATTATCTGTCCTGAGTTTGATGCAGATGAATTAGGTAAACATGTACTTGTTTATTCTTTAGGTGATTACAAATACAAAGTAGAAGTAACTGTAAAAGATATAACTGCACCTTTGATTCTATTACAAAATAATGAAATTGATTTAACGGTTGGAGAAAAGTTTTCAAAAAAGAATTTAGATTACAAAATAAAGGATAATCTTTCCAAGAAGAAAGATATCAGGATTTCAATAAAAGGTGATTATAATTCTAAAAAATTGGGTAAGTACAATCTTAAATTGGTTGCTAAAGATGAAGCAGGAAATAAATCGAGTGTTGATTTTGTTTTGAATATATATGAAAAGGCTTCACTGGAGATTGACAAAACTAATATTTCATTAAATATTGGGGAGACATTGCTTGTATCTGCGAAGGTTAAAGGAAAAGATCAAACTGTAAATTGGACGAGCGACAACAACACTATTGTGGTAGTTGATAATGGAAAGATTACAGCAGTGTCTCCAGGTACTGCAATTATAAGAGTCACATGTGGAAATCTCGCAAAAGAAATTAATGTAAATGTAAAAGCTAAAGAGACAAACAACAATGCTAACAGTCAAAATTCAAATAATAATAAAAATAATGCAAATAATAGTTCGAGTGGCGGGACAGGTGGCAATAAGGTTACCAATCCCTCACAGTATAATAAATATTTTTCTGGGGTTTCGATTGCTACATGCAATGAAGCATTAAGTTATGCCGAGGGTAAAGTGAACAGTGGGGTCGTAAATTCTTATTCATTAATGCCAGATGGCAAGGGATATCAAGTAACATTCGGTTAGATAATAAAAATCCATGTCAATGGATTTTTTATTATATATTTTTATATTTTGAAAGGAGAAAAAGCAAATGAATATTATTGGAATTATTTGTGGTGTAGTTGTTGCAGTAGGATGCCTTATCGTTTTTTTATGTCAACTGATTAAAAATGATATCGAAAATGTAATTGTATTTATTGTAACAAGACTGGCTATTGCTATAGCAGCTGGCTTAACTGTTGCAATGGCATTATCAATTTAAGGAGGAATAATTATGCGAATTAAACTAAATAAAAAATTATTAGTAAGAAAGGAAGATGGTTCAGTAAACCGTATAACAATCAATCAAAAAGATTACTATAAATTTATTTTGCCAAAAGGATGTGACTTTGGAAATACATTAGATGAAAATGGAAATGAAGTAGGAAAATTACCAGATTCAATACGTGCCTCATTTATCGTACCTGTCTGGTATACAAGTCAGGCAATAGAAGGTGAATTATGTTATATTGATTTTCCTGATAACTATAAGTATTTAAAAATTACTTTAGATTTGGGCAAGAGCGAAGAAAGATTAGAAGATGGTAGACATAAACATCTTTTTTCTGCAATTGAAAATATTTCGCCAAATGAACTTGCAGATATTATTGAAGATACAAAGTGGTTAAGTTTTACCGTTTCGGTAAAACAGTTAGGTAAACCGTATCAAACTGAACAGGGAAATAAAAGGATAAGCATTTTACTTCCAAAATACGCAGGTGATTTGATGGGGTGCAGAGCAACTATCAGTCAGAACTGTATCAAAGACATAAAAGGAAGAGATGATATTAAAATTGTTAATATCCCAAAAAACTCTAAATTTAACATAATGCGTTCTAAAATTGTTGGTCAGGATATTGAAAACCAAATGAAACCAGTATTTGGCGATAAAATTATCGAAGCAACAGTAACAGGAAAGGAATTATTTGAGTTGTTTAAAAAACCTAATGAATACGAAGAACAAACTACTCACGAAGTGGAAAGTGAAGAAATGGAACAAGGATTATAACGGTTTTGTGTAGTTTTAGAAAGGAGACTTTATGAAAGAAATTATTACAATGGAAGTTATCAAAATAACTACTATGGGGTCATTTGATCCATTAATTCAACTTGTAACCCCTTTTGCTGAAGATGCGCTTTTGTTCTTTCAGACAATGGCAGTATTATTTGCTACAGCTATGGGTGTATATTATAAATTAAGACAAATTTTTGCTGATGCACAGGAAGATCAAATGTGGGATAAGAAAACAAGAGGGGTATTTGTAGGACTGGTTTTTATTTTTGCAATTCCTACAGTAATCAAAGTATTATCTTCATATTTTAATTAGAAAGAGGCAATTTGCCTCTTTTTATATTTTTGAAAGGAGGTATAGAATTGGAACAAATGTTAGAAAAGTGGTATGAATTTTTTGATAAAGAAAGACTCAATAAGTGGATTGATGAAGATAAGGAAAATCGATCTGGTTTTATTGCAGGGGTTAATGAAAAGACAATCAATGAAATTAGGAATATTTTTGAAAATAATATTGAAGAGTTTATTGAATTTTATGACTATACTGGTGGTCAAATATTATTACCAATTTTTAAAATAAGAGATCAGTATAGAGAATTTAAAGAGAGAAAAGTATCTAATGAATATGGATATTATGTTAGGGATATTCCAACAAGCGAATCTAGTGATATACCATTCTTTTTTGAAAACGCCCAATCTTTAGATGGGTTTGATATTTCTGGTGGTAGTACTGAAGATAATGAAATTATCGAGCTATTGAACAAACTGCTTGGAGAAATTTCCTCTGTTAAAAAGATGAATATAGAAAATAATCATATTTTAAATGAAATTGGTAAAAGATTTTACAATATTGGAAAATCAAAATTTGATATAAATGATGAACAGATCGAAAAATTAAAAGAAGTGTTAAGAGAAATAGGATATGAGATTGAAAATGTAAACCATGAAAATAAGAAAAATTTTCAAATTATTTTACAGCACATAAACACATTTGAAACCAATAAAAATAACAAAATAAGTAAGTATAAAGACCATATTATAGAATATGCTAAAAATAATATATTCAGATTTACAGTTATATGCTCATCCATCAGTATATTTATTACGATTGTTTTAATAAAAATTATGGAGGTATTTGTAAAATGATGATGATGGGCTTATTTAGCGGAATCAGCGAGGATGTAGCTAATTTTTTTAGAGATTTCTTATGGAAACTGATTGAAACTGAAATAGACTGTGTCAGAAATTTAATTAATGCACTTGTTAATGGCGTATTATCATTTGGGATTTTAGACAATACATGGATTCAGGATGGATATAAAGCTGCAATTACTCTCATGTTTATTATTTTGCCTGCAAAAATAATTTATGAGTTTATTTTTGCGATGGTTCGAGAAGATGATAATGCTAGTGATGTGAATAAGAAGCTTGGTGGAGCGATTATGGGAGTTATGCTTGCAGTTTCCTTAAGTATAGTAGTTCCTCTGGCTAATAATCTGTCTATAAATGTATCTAAAGCCCTTATTGGTCAACAGTACAGCGTTGGAAGCAGTTCGAATGGAAATTCTTGGAATGATAACAGCGGTACATCTTTAAATAATTCATCATCGGCATCTAATGATACAAATCAAAAAGATTTAGCGAAAGAGTTGGTTGTTTCTACTTTATGTGCATTTGGCGGTATGGATAGAAATAATACAACATTTTCTTATGTAACTAACGAAGATGGAGTAGGAATGGATATAGGTGCTGAAAGATTTTATGACTATATAACCAACAGTGACGGTGCTTTGGCAGGATATGAAGGTGAGCCTAGTGAAAACAGTGGTGTAAGATCATCAGATAATTTTTTTTCAAAGGGAATTTATAACCGATGGTCATTTTACTATCGTTGGGATGTAAACGGTAATGGGACTGACGGTAGCGATGACTGGGATCTTCTTGGCAGTTGGGATTCATCATCATCTTTTCCAGAGTCATCAAAGTCTGATGGCGGTTATGGTTCAAGAAGTGTCCCGTCAAATGAAACGCAGGCTAAACAGGCATACGAATATATTTGCGACCATGCAGGAGATTATATCTGGGACTTTGGTTATATTGGAACAATGATAGGACTGGCGATATTTATGATACTTCTTTTTATTATTACAATTGAAGTAGCAATGAGAATTATTGTGATTGGATTTTTATATGTAATTGGACCGTTGTGTTGTTTATCACTTACAAATTATCAAAATCCGCAGGCGTTTACAGTATGGAAAAATACCATTTTAGGTATATTTTTTGTAAATGTGACTCAGATTTTTATGTTACAGCTTTTAATGAATCTAGCTGGAGATATTTCTAAAGCAGGAAGCGGAAATAGTAATGTTATTGCTTCGATTGCACTGTATTTTGGTACTTTTTCTGCAATTATTGGTTTGCCTAAATATGTTCAGTCAATGATTGGAGGTTATGGACAAGGAATAATGGAAAGTATGCAGCAGCTAAAAGGCGCAGTAGGTGGTGCATGGGGTATGACTGGAGGTGCTGTTTTAGGAGCTGGAAGAAAGGTCATGGGTCGACATAATGATAATACTGGTCATTTAACTGGCGGATTGCGTGGGGCAATTATGGGTAATAAGCATTATGGTGGACAGCGGATCGGTGGCTTAGCTAACAGAACAAGGGCGATGAGAGATGGTTTGTTTGGAAAACAGGAACAACAGAAGAAAGATGCCCAATCTGGAAACAGAAGCGGTAATGAGGAATATAATTACAGAGCGGGTCTAAACAGTGATACTGGGGACAATGTGAATAGTGGCGGTGAAGACCGTTCACGTATGAATGCCAATATTGGATCATTTTCTAATCTAGGCGCAGACAACGCAAATGATGAAAAATATAGCCGCACGAATGTAAGTTCAGGAACATCGGCTAACAAAAATTCAAAGGTTAATGCTCGTTCAGGAGGTCTTCTGGGACGAGATGGAGTGGCAAATAGAACTTATAATGCAGGTAAGTCATTTATAAACAATCCTACAAAAACAACAAGGAAAGCTGTTAATGGAATGGCAAATGTTATAGGGGTTCGTGGTACTGGTCCTAGAAACTGGAATAAAGGAAATAGTGAAAATGAAACTAAAAAATAGAATGTACATGAAAATACATTTGTAGCGTGAAGTGAATTAAGGGATAACGAACTTCATGCAAAAATACGTTCAGCTGTAAGAAATTTATGAAATTCATAGACAAAATGGAATTAAGAGGTGATGAATAAGGATGAACAGATTATTTTATACCATTTTTAGCAACATTGATATATTTAAGGTAATAAAAAACATATTTATCTTTATTACCGAATGTGTAGCGATGAATTTAATATTTTTAGGTCTGGCATGTTTTGTAAATCCAGATATAATAGTCAAAAATTTATTAACTGAACTTTCTTTAAAAAACAGTTATGCCTTATATTTATGTATAATAATTTTATATGAAGGAAGTAGAAATTTTATCAGTTATGCTTTTTTTGATAGAAAAATCACTTATATCAGAGGTTCAACAATAGAACATATGAAAAAGTGAAAGAATTATGTATCGAATTCAATTGTGAAGTAAAAGTACTAACCGGGGATTCAGATTACAAGGTCAGACTGCTTGGAATTATACTAATGGTTCTTGTCTGCCTGGCAGTTTTGTTCTGTACATGTGTAATAATTCTTATCATGTACGGATATCTGCATTTTATGCTAGGTATTTTACTATATTAAAATCAGGTGATGATAATTTATAGGAGGTGTATAGATGGTTGATCGAAATGATTACAAAATAATTATCAATAAAGGAAAAACTAAAGAAAAGTTTTTTCTTTTTTTAACTGTTGGTGAGATGGGATTTTGCCTTTTTATAGGTGTTTTGAGTTTTAAGTTTTTTGGAATGTTTATGAGTGAACTTTATTCACTGCTGATAGCAGTTGTTTTAAGTGCGTCTATAGCATCGCTTTTTATAGAAATACCAGTTTCGCACCTCAGTGTTCTACATCATTTAAAACTGGCATGCAAGTATTATTTTACTTTACCAAATCAGTATTACTATTATCGTGATAAAAACAAAGAAGAGAACATTAATAAGGAGGAAGAAAATAGTGATTTTTACCAAGAAGAAAGGTACACAGCAAGTAAAAAAACAAAAAAAGCAGACAAAAGAAACCACAGGTAGAACACGTCATATAAAATATGCAATTCCTGTTACATGGAATGAAGACAGGCAATGTTTTATTGATAATGAGGAACATTTTATTTTAATGGCAAAAACAGATGGTACGAACCTGTTTGGATTAAAAGAAGAAGATCAAAATGTATATATGAATGCATTTGCTTCGATTTTTAATTCTAATACTGGTTCAGGACAAATTTATTCTTATGAAGTTCCTGCAGACGTTGATGGTTATGTAAATGATTACAATTATTTAAAATCTCAACTGGATGTTGTTGGAAGCGAGATAGATCAAATAAAATATAAGATTTTGGATGATGCTTCTATAAGATTAGAAGATACAAGTGTTACTAGAGAACTGGTAGATCGATGTTTTGTGATTATATTAAAAGATAAAGACTGGTTCAAGCTCGAAAGAAGATTGGCAGATGTGATTTCGTATCTAAATTCATATCAAAGAACCAGACTTATGACACCGCAGGAAATGTTAGAAGTGGTATATAATTACTATAATCCTGCAAATGGAAAGTTTGTTCCTTCAGTTTATAAAGACCAGTTTGGTGTAATGGAATGTATATATCCAGATTATATTGGTTTTTACGATAAGGGCTTTAATCAGTCAATTGTATTAAATGATTTGTATTGTAAGACTAAATGGTTAGCAACGTTTTATAAAGAGCCTGTAATGGCTCTTTTGTGTTATCTGGCTACTGCCAGAGGAGTTGATTTTTCACTTCACTGGTCACCTGCACCTCATGATGCTATTACGAAAGATATAGATAAATCTATTAGAGCGCTAGAAAAAAGAGCAAATAATGAAAAGGATTTATCAAAAGTTGCCAAGAGTCAAAAGGAAATCAATGAAAATATTGAAATGGTAGAAAAATTAATAAATGATGGAAATTTTCCAATTTATTTTAGCGTTTCAATTAGAGTTGTTGCCAGTAGTCCTGATTTATTAGAAGAATCCGTCAAAGCAATTGATAAAGATGTTAAACAATTCAATATTAAATTTAGAGATGGTATACACCAGCCACTGGAAATGTTTAATCTGACTGCTCCGATTTGTCAAAATTATGTAGAAAATTATATGTTGGAAACTACAGCGGATACAATGGGATATATGTATCCTTTTGTGTATGAGGCGTTATATGATTCAACGGAAGAAATAGATAAAGACAGTAAGGAAGTTTTATATAGATACCCTCCTGTATATATAGGGAATACTAAAAATACAAACGGTGTAGTATTTTATGATAACTTTGTAAGAAAAGGTGATAGAACTAATTCTAATGAATTTATTGTTGGTACGACTGGTATGGGAAAAACTCTATTCTTGATGTGGCTTATTAAAGAGCGATATGGTTTAGGATACAAGCAGTTTATAATTGATATTGAAGGAAAAGAACTGCATAGGCTGGTACATGTTTTAGGCGGGGAAAATATAAACTGTTCTGATGGCAGGTCAGGTTTGATTAATCCACTTCAAATTAGACTTAATGTACCTGAAAGTGAAAAGGATAATGAAAAAACGCCTTTAACTGAAATATTTCCATTATCAGAACATATTAGATTTTTACGTTCATTCTTTGATGCTTATAAAGGAAACGCCAAGGAGGATATTAGACTTCTTCATGATAATTTGATAGAAAAAGCGTTGGAAAATATTTATAGAGGAATTGGAATAACTTATCAAACCAGTGCCCAAATAATTGTAGATAATTATAGAAATAAAGACTTTCCAATAATGCTTGATCTTTATAATGAGCTGTACAGACTGCTGGAAATAGCAAATAGTGAGAAAACTCCTAACATAAAAGAGATAACCAGAATTAAAGAATGTATTGCATTTGTTGAGCCTATGGCATGTGGAGCAGATGCTTCGATATTCAATGGTCACACTAGTATTGATTTGAATAGCCGACTCATTTGTTTTAATGTCAGTGGATTACAGGATAATACCAATAACAAAGTATTATTAACTCAGTATTTTAATGTACTTTCTTTTATATGGACAAGTATAGTATCTAACACCGAAAATATTAGACAGCAACTATATAATGATGAGTTTGGTGTAATAATGGATCCGCGCTGTTTAGATATTATGATGTATTTTCAGACAATTGCTAAGCGAATTAGAAAGCGTAAGGGTGGCCTTACAACTGCAACTCAGCAGATTTCTGATGTATTAAAGGACTCTGTAAAAGATCAGGGAGAAGCAATTATTTCTCAGTCTGCATATCAGTTTTATTTCGGATTAGGATCAGGTGGAATTAAATATTTTAAGGATACGGAAAGCAATTTGATTCCTGAAAGTGAAATGGAATTTATTCAGTTTGCTGAAATGGGGGACTGCTATTTTAAAGTAGGTTCACAAACAGCAATGAGAATTCATATTACTTTGCCTGATGATGATTTAGAAGAGTTTGAACGAATTAAAGCAGATTATTAAAGCAGATTAGAACTATATGAATATAATTAACAATATTAAAAAAACTATTGCGGTTACATTACTGGGGGGCGGTATGCCTCTTTTTATTATTTTTATATGTTTGGCAATCCTTCTTACTTCTGTTTCAGTGTCATCAGACGATGCCTATGCAGAACGAGAAGGAATGCAAACAATTGAACTTTTCATACAGATTGCCAATAATGAGTATGAAACTTGCGGTAATGTTAAAGGCGGTGACAAGTATCGAAAATGGTATACAGGTGCTGCGGATGGTGCACCATGGTGTGCAACATTCGTCTCTTACATCGCCTACAAAGCAAATATTTTAGATACTGCAATAGTAAAATTTGCTGACTGTGACGCAGGCATTAAGTGGTTTAGAGAAAAAAATCAGTTTAATTATACAGAGTATTATGAGGCAGGAAACTCATATGTACCGCAACGTGGAGATTTGATTTTCTTTTCATCAAATAAAAATAAAAATGATTCTACCCATGTTGGCATCATTGAAGAATGTGATGGCAGCATAATCAAAACAATCGAGGGTAACAGTGGTAATGCTATTAAGAAGAGAAGTTACAGCATTTCAAATGAAACTGGTACTATTTTAGGATATGCAACTCCTAATTATCCATCTTCAGGTTCGGCAAAACTTGAAGGAGCTCTATCAGAGGCATTTAAATTTTTTGCTTCTAATGAGTCGGGAAATGATTATAATAAAGGCTTTTCTAAGGGTGATGGATATTATGCGTTAGGGTATTATCAGTTTGATAGTCGCTATGACTTACAAGAATTTTTAAGATTTTGTTATGAGACAAATCCTACTTTATATGCGCCGTTTTCTAATTTTTTGAATGTTTCAAAATCGAAATTAAGAAATAATAAGAATTTAGAAAAAGCATGGCATCAGGTATATGAAGCAGATTCGGAAAATTTTGCAGTGATGCAGGATACATTTGAATACAATAATTATTACCTTCCAGCTGAAAGCGGACTTGCAGGAAAGGGTATCGATATATCTTCAAGATGTGATGCTTTAAAAGGAATGTGCTGTTCATTATCGAATTGGGCTGGAACAAAAACAGCAGTAACTATTATTATGGATAGCAGGATTAATAGTAATATGAATGATAAAGAATTCGTTTCAAGAGTGTATGATTATCTTTATTCATTAAAATATAATGATTATGCAAAGTACGGAAAGACTGGGAAAAAATATTATAATGGATGGCATAATCGTTGGAAAAGAGAAAAAGAACAGTGTTTAAAATACATCCAGTAATAAGGGACGGAGGATAAAATGAATAATGAAAATAAATATTTTATAAAATTTTTAATACTGGTAGGAATTTTAATTGCAATTTTAGTTGGATATGCAGGTTTTAATTTTTTTAATATAAGCGGTATTTTTAATGAAAAACCGATTTATTATTTTTGCAGTTATCATGATGATTATTATTTAGATATGAATGATAATCAGATAGTAAAGTTAAAAAATGATATTCAAAATTTTATGGTGGAGTTGGATTATGTTGATGAGGATTACGACAATATAACTTTTCAGTCAGTAGTTTATGAAAAAAGCAAGGAAGTTGTATATTATTTTTTTCTGGTTGATGATGAAATGAATACCTTGTACGCAGTTCAATTTGATAAAAGAAGTAATAGTTGGGATAAGAAATTTGTGTGGAATGGTGATGATGATAATCGTGATTATCATGACGAAAGTATTAAATACTCGTATTTATACATTGTAGATAAAGAGGAATATGATAATCAAAAATATCTTAAAGAAATAGAAGATACGCCAACTGATGATATTGATCCTGAAATTAATTACTGAGTGAGGTGAAAGCATGGAGTTTAAAAAAAGTTTTTGGCGTACACGAATTTTATGTATGATTGATTCTTATAATAAGATTTCATTAGAAGATAAACTTGACAAAGAGGAAATTCTTGATGATTTGAATGGAAAAGATACAGAATATTATCTGCACGTATACCTTGATGTAAGAAATAAATATCATAAATTAACAAAAAAATTTATTAATAATCAAATTGGTAAGTAATTATTTATTTTAATAAAAAGAAAGGGGAATGGTCGATGGGAATGGTTAAGCTTAATGAGGAATATCTTGAAAAAGTTAAAAAGCATAGAAAAGAATTGCATATTACACAATTGCAGATTTCAAAAAAACTTGGATGGTCATTATCAAGATATCAGCGGTTTGAATCTGGGTTTTATAAAGAAATTGAAGATGATGCACCAAAAAAAATCAAAGAAGAATTTGGTATAGATTATAGTTTGTTACAAGAAAACTTCGCATCAGCAGTAAAAAAAACAATTAGATTTCCGCAAGATTTACATGATAAGATAGTATTTTTTCAACATGAGTTTGAGTGTGATAGCTTTTCCGAAGCTATTATTTTTTGTTTACGTGATTATACTACTAATACGGAACTGGCGAGAACAAAGTATGAGATGAAAGATTTTTTTGAGGAATTAATTCTTCAAACATATGCTAAAACATTAAAAGAAGCAAGATATGAAAGTAGTAAATATAAACATTTATTGAAATACTTAGAAGAAAAATACGGTTTTGAAAGTGAATACGAACAACAACTGCTTAATGAAATTGACAACAAAAAGAATCATGCCAGATATTAAAGGAGATAAAATGAAAGATATTATAAAGATAATTTTATATGCTGATGAGGATGTTTACTTAAAAATATATGATCAGTTTTCTAATTTTGATGAAGATTTAAATCGTGAAGTACATTTTTTTGATAGAGCTAACAGTGATGTTAGACATATCATGACAAATAAATATATAAACTTTTCTATAAACAACACTGGTGGCTATAGAAACGTTTCGCATGTAATTATCCAAAAATCTTTTTACAAAAACAAAGATATTATCAAAATTCTACGGACATTTAAACTGATTAATCCTAATGTAAAACTGCTTTTATTTATGAACGATGACCCGTCATATTATTCAATGCTGATGTCAATTATTGCAAATGAAGGACTTGCATCAATCGCATTTTCCATTGATGATATTGAAAAATGGTTAGTTGGAGGCGGTGAATTATTTGATCACTCCGAATTGATTATTAAAAAAATAACCAAAAAGAAAAGGAAAGAATTTCTCGCCTATTGATTTAACAATAGGCAAGAAATTTATTTTATTAATTCGTTCTACCTAAATATTCCAATATTTTCCCAAATATTTCCATACCAGATTCCAAATATTCCCTGAATATTTTCAATCATTTTTAGGTAGCAGGATAAGGCAGTCCGACAGGACTGCATATTTGGAGCTTGTTCGCAGTGCGAACAACTAGTGCTGAATCATTCTTCAGGCGATTTCCTCACTGTCGGACAAACTGAATATTATTCAAATAATATTCAGTTTTTTCCTCTTTATTTTCCTCAAAGAATGATTCCTGAGTCATTTTTCAGACGATTTCCGTCTTTGTCTTCCAAAAGTGAATATTCCTACTTATTTTTGATTCAGTATTCATTCAAAAAATGATTTCTAAATCATTTTTCAAGAATATTCACTTTTTGTCGGACGAATTTGTCATATTGAGGCATTATGCCTCTTTTTATTTATTCAAAGAAAGGGGATGTGTAAATGAGAGATCCTGATAAAAAAAAGACTATCTCAAATGAAGTGATATTCAATGTGATAGGAATTGTTGGTGTTATTTTGTTAGTGCCAATTTTTATAACGTTTGTATTCTGGTATCTGGATACAAATGTACTTCAACAGGTTGATGAAAATTTTTTAAATACCTTTGTATCCCATTCAAAAGAAATATTAATTATCAGTGTAAGTTTATATGCATTGGCATTTTATTACGTAGTGACTTTTTTCAGAACGGTAAAACCAAAAAAGACGGATATGCTTGCAAGTCAGTGTTGGTCTACTGTTAGTGAGCAGAAAAATTTTTTTGGTTCAACCGTGGTGGATGCAAGTCTTAATCTTGAGGAGGGAGGTTCACCGATAAATTATCTACCTAATGAAAACATAATCCTATATGAAAAGGGAGCTGTACATGATATTGTAGTTGGAACGACACGATGCGGAAAATCTAGAAAGATTGTTCGCCAGCTTGTAATGATAGTTTCCATGGCAGGTGAATCAATGATATTTAATGACCCTAAAAAAGAAATGTATTTTGATTTTAGAAATTTTCTGGAGAAGAAAAAAGATTATAAAGTTAACTGTCTTGATTTTAGAAATTTACAATACAGCGATGGATGGAATCCGTTAGATTCAATAATTGATTGTTTGCAGGATAGAGATGATCCAGATATTGATAATGCAGATCAGTACAGTCAGGATATGGTAACATCAATCGTTGTTGATAGTGGGAAAGGTGAACAAATCTGGATAGACGGTCAAAAGGCACTTATTAAAGGAATTATATTAGCAAACTGTCAGGCTAATGTATCTGAAGATAAAAAGAATTTCTATTCTGTTTATCAGACGCTTGCTCTTCTTGGAGGTGAGCAGGCATACAACAATAATCCTAACGACAAGAAGATGAAACTTTCTGCATATATGAATTCTCTTGATGAGACAGATATAGCAAGAACAGCTTATACGACAATTACTAATTCACCTGAAAAGACGAGAGGTTCTTTTATGACAAGTGCATTGGCAACTTTACAGCTCTTTTCGAGTATTAAACTGATGAAGGTACTTAGTAAGAGTGATTTCAGTTTCAGAGAATTTACAGAGGGCAAGCGTGCTTTGTTTATTGTTAATCCTGATGAGAAAAAAACTTATGATAGAATTGCAGGTATATGTTTTGACCAGTCATATCAAACTCTAGTCTTTGAAGCTAATAGAATGCAGGGAAGAAGATTGAAAAAAAAGGTACACATGATTTATGATGAATTTGGGAATATGCCTACAATTGATGCGATGCAGAGCAAAATGACTGTAGCCCTTTCTAGAGGAATTGTATACCACTTGTATGTGCAGGGATTTGATCAGCTGAATGATAGATACGATGAATCGATTGCAAGAATTATTCGGGGTAACTGTAACCTTACTTATTTTATCTCAAGTGCAGATTTGAATACATGCAAGGAAGTTGCTGAGAGTATTGGTGATGAAACAATCTGGGGTCCAAGTCATAGTGCCAATTATAACCCGATTGCTTCTTCTACTGGCAGTGGTGTGAACTATTCAATGTCTAAAAGACAGCTTGTTGATGCAAATGAATTAATGGTGGCGGACAATCGTGATGGAAATGGTATTATTGTTAAGAGGACTTACTTTTCTCCTTCAAAAGTATATTTACCTGACTGCTCAGAGTATCCATGGTACGAAGAAATGAAAACGGATGAAACGGAAATTAGTAAAGCAGACAGGGAACTAAACTGGGCAGTCCCGAGATGTTTTGAATTGCGAGACACTGAAATAAGACGAGCGGTTTATACAGATGAAGATTGTAATTCAATTAGTATGAGTGAAAGAAGGAGACCAATACTGACTCAAAAAAATTCAATGCCTAATGAAAAAGAACTATACTGGTACTGGTCTATGAGAGATGATCTGTCTGAAAGTGTAAAAAAGCATGTTATTCAGCATATTGCCAACTGCAACAAAATACAATCAAGAAAAGAAATAATGAAATATCTAAAATCAAAAGAATTTTTTGATTATATAAATCCAATAGATGTAGCAGATAAACAGAGGCATTTAACTGAATCGGCTGATAGAGTAAAAATGGTAAAGACAGCATTGCAGTCATTTGATAATAACTCATCCCAAAAGCAGTCTACGTTAATGAAGAAAATAGATGATTTATCAGTACCGCAGTTAAGAGAACTAGCAAGTGTTGCTAGAGTAATTAGGGACGGTAAAGCAAGAAATGGCTGAAATTATTTTTAATGCTGAATTTGTTAAAACAGAATATGCAGGCAACAGCTGTAAAAATATTAAAAAACAAATTAATACTGATGAGATGGTTGATTACTATGAGCGAAAAGAAGCTTGTGATTATACTGTTGATGAAAACGAAGATGATGACACATATCAGATAAATTCACAAGATGCTTTCAATTATTATGATTATCGAATCGGGTCTACTGGTGGATTTAATAGAAATGGTAATCTTGAAAAAGGAGAGGCGAACAGGCTGATGGAAAAATATCAGCCAAAAATATTATGGCGCTTTGTGTTTTCTTTCGAAAAGGAATTTGCCCAGAACAGTAATATAATTACTAAGACTAATATGCAGAAGTTAATGACTAAATCTATGGAGAAAAATATTCGTGCATTAGGTTTTGATCCGCAAAATGTCGAATGGGGCGCATATTATCATACCAATACAGATAATCCGCACTGTCATGTGTGGATGTTTGAAAAAGAACCAACAAAACGTTATTATAAAATCTCAAAAAAGAAATTTAATAAAGTACGGTCAAATGTTATTAGAACAATGGCACTTAATAGCGAAATTTATATCGAACGAGATAATTTAAAAGAGGAATTATTAAATTGTATTAAAAATGATGAATTAATAAAATTATTTAAGTCTTCAAAAAATAATTCAAAAAAGTGTTTTAAGAAAAATAACGGAATCATCAATCTTCTTTTAGATCTCAATGATAAATTACCGCTAAACGGGAGTTTAAAATATAATTCAAAAAACATTCGACCATATCATGATGATATTGATAAAATTGTTGACATAATTTTAAATACAAATAATGTTAAATTATTTTACTGTCAATATAAAAAACATCTTCAAAAAGAAAAAGAAATGTTTAATAACCGTTATTTTAGTGATGAGGAGAAGATGGAGCAGAATCGCTCCTTCGAGAATAAGGATAAGGAGCTGAGGACTAGAATAGCCAATATGGTATTGCAGAATATTAAAAATTATCGTTTGGATAATGAACATTATTCTAAATTGGAAAATAAAATCAAAAAGGAAACAATCAAAACGAGTGCTAAGAAACATTCGTATATAAATAAATTTAGTGCTGTTAACGCATCGAAGCATTCTATGAGTTGTCGAAGTTCTCTGTTGCAGGCAGGTATTTTAGATGAATTGTCAAAAGCAATAATGGAAAGCAGTAATGCTTCAAGAATAATTGAAAAAGAATTAGACGATATGGTAAAAAAAGCACAGAAAGAAATTAGGACTAATTCATTTGAGCGCTCATTATAAAAATAAATCATATAAAAGAGGCAGTTTGCCTCTTTTATATTTTAAGAAAGGATGGATAAGTTATGGACAAACAAATTAGAGAATTAAATAAAAAAATAGCAGCGTTGGAGAAAAAAATTAATGATGCACAAAATCAAATAGATAAGATGGAGAAAATAAAGAAAGAAGCAAAAGAGGAATTAACACCATTAAACAGAGTTAAAGAAAAGTTGACAGCAATTCAAAATGAACTTGAAAATACTATCCAAAAAAAAGAAGTGACTAATGACAATGAAGAAACTGATAGAAGTCTACAACGGTATTAATAAAACATATTACTGCAGGTGCGATTTAAATGCATTTGGGTTATCTTTTAAAAAAACAGGAAAATATTCTGGTAAGTGGGTCGGCAAGGCAGATGAAGATAAAGCAAATGCAATCAAAGAGTACTGTATAAAAAATAAACTGAGAGTAAATATAACAGATCTGGCGTACACAAGGGCTCATAACTACAGAGAAGTATATTTTGAGAACAATAAAGGAATTTTTGGTGATGGAAGATATTATCATTGTGTATATTGTGGAAAAATCTT
The DNA here is from genome assembly GCF_019041935.1 of Erysipelatoclostridium sp. MSK.7.34. Classification (NCBI taxonomy): domain Bacteria; kingdom Bacillati; phylum Bacillota; class Erysipelotrichia; order Erysipelotrichales; family Coprobacillaceae; genus Thomasclavelia; species Erysipelatoclostridium sp. MSK.7.34. The sequence goes on along the minus strand of NZ_JAHPYJ010000018.1, from coordinate 15,614 downwards.
AAAAAAAGATAAAGTTACAGTAGATCACTTTTTTCCTATCAATAAAGTTAAAAACAGTTCGTATTCCAGTATTAACATAAGACTACTAAAAAAATTTGGAATCGAAGATATTAATGATAAAAGAAACCTCGTATGTGCCTGCAAGAGTTGTAACTCGTCAAAAGGATCAAAAGGTGGAATTTGGCTTGTGAGAGGCTATCTTGGAAGATTTTTTATCTTATGGGTATTATTTTATACATTACTTCTATATTTTATAGGATATTATTTAATATATGCTTTTAATTGTTTTATTAAGTAGTGGGGTAAAAATCATGAAAATAAATGGTGTCACAATAGTGAATTTTAAAAGTGATAATAATCTCTATCAATGCGATGTAATATTTGATGGAAAATTTTTAGGATGTTATAAACAGAAAAGCAGTTATAGTGATTATTGTTCTTTTGATAAAAAATTACTCTATGAAAGCATGGTAAAATTTAAGGAGAGTAAACTTTATAAAAATAATTGTTTCGTTACAGATGATGATGTAAAAGATTTTTATACGGTAGATATGTTTTTAAGTGATTTGTGCGATCTCTTTCAAGATGAATCACTTTTAAAAAAAGCAATTAGCGAATACGATGAATTTGAATGTTTATTAATTGGAGAATCGCTAATTACCAATGAGACTCTGTATTGTATTTTGAAAATAAATGATGAATTAGAAAATAAAAAAAATATAATGAGAAAAATGTTAAATAATTCAGTGGTTTTTAGGAGTTATAAAAGTCTAAATGAATTTATTATAGATAACAGATAAGTTAGCAAAGACCTGGATTATAAAATGGAGGAATAAAATGTTTTTAACTGAGAATGAATTAAAAGATAAATTTTGGAAATCATACAATGGAAATAATCGAGCGTTGATATATCAGTTTGAGTGCAGTATTAGAGAAGGCAATGCTGATCTTGTAACAGTTGAAAAATATCAGGAGAACTTCCAGATAAACGCATTTGAGTTTAAATTGACCGATATAAGAAAAGTAATTAGACAGGCTGAAGAAAATGCAAAACTTGTTAACAAGAGTTGGATTGTTATTCCTGCTGATCGTAAAAGTGTGATAAGTGATAAATATATAGGAGCGTGTAAAGAAAAAGGGATTGGAATTTTGTATGTTGAAGATGGGGGACGGTGGAGTTTGGGGCTGTCACCTAGATATAAACGTGAAATACCTATGACACAGCAGCTGCTTAACCTTATGATGAAAGGATACTAAAAAGAACTGTATCGATAGCATAATTGTATTTACTCAATAATTTGTTATAATTGTAATAGGAGGCGATATCATGGAAAGACAAAATGAATGGAAATCTTTTTTAAAAACTCCTTTTAAAAATTGCAGGTATATTTATCCGATTCAACAAAAAAAGGTTGAAAAAATGATAAATCATTTAAAAAACAATGACAATGTGATTAAAATTATTGTTTTCGGATCTAGTGTGACTTCAAAGTGCCATGCAGGCAGTGATGTTGATTTTTATGTTGAAGTTAAGGAAGATAAAAGAATTATTACAGATTATTTAGACTTTCTTTATGATTTGTGGACTAATTACACTGTTGATGAGAATATGAAAAAAGAAATATTTAAGAAAGGAGTTGTTGTCTATGAAAGAGAATGAAACACTTTTAGATAAGGCAAATCAAAATCTAAATATTGCAAATACATTATATGAAACGTATAGATACGATGATGAGGCATATTTAAATTATGTTGGCTATCATTTACAGCAGTCTGTAGAACTTTCGCTTAAATTCTGTTTAGAAATCAATGGAGTAGAATATCCTAAGACCCATGATATCACTCAGCTGATTGCTTTAATCAATAAAAGTGAAGTAGATATTCCACTGACAGAATATATTGATGATCATAGTGAAATGTTTTCTCTCTGGGAATCAAGGACTAGATATATTCTGAATTACCGTCTGGAAGAAAAAAAAGTTGAAAGAGCGTTAACAGAAACTTATAGATTTATTTCATGTATTTGTGAAGAATACAACCTTCATCTTGATAAAAGTTACAGCGAGGAAAGCTTGGAAGATGAAAACGAACTTTAAAAGAGGCAATTTGCCTCTTTTTATTTTTAAATTTATATGAGGAGTAAAATACTATGAAATTAGTAATTGCTGAAAAGCCGTCAGTAGCAACTGTCCAAAATGCAAGTATCAAGTATATTAAGAGGGATAGGCAAATAAACTGTGCTTTTTATTTTTTTGTTGGAGAAACTGAGTAGTCTTTAGAATTAACTGCTTTTATTTTGATAGTAGAAAATGTTTAGTAATAAAAGAAAGAACAAAATTATAATAAATGCGTATTAGAAGGAGAATGCAGATGTATATAATAATAAAAGCTTTTTTAGATGATTTAATCGATTTTTGCTACAAAGGAACAGTCGAACCAGATATGTTGGCAAAATACCATAAATTTTATTTAAAATTAACTGATAAGGAATTAAAAAGCACATTAGGACACTACATATTTTCAAAAAAAGCTATACACTTATTTAATGTTAAAAGTAGAAACAACGTTTCCTGTATAATAACGCTAATACATGAACTAAGTCATCATATTGATTATATGAACAGAGGTACATCTGATCATAGTAAAGATTTTTACAATGTTCATATTGAGCTTATTATGACGTTATTTAAAATGGGAACAGTAAGCTATAATGAATTTATTAACTTAAAGGATAATGCGTGTAATTCTAATAAATTAAAACGTTTAGTAGAAAAAGGATACTGTGTAACGGAACAGCTGGATTATGAAAAAGAAAAAAACTGGCTAATAGTTAAAAACTGTTTTGAAGCATATGCGTACCTAAAAGAAAAGAACTATGTTTACAACTTTTATATTAAGTCCTGGATGAAAAAAATTAATATAAATGATATTGAAAAATCAAAAACTGAAATTCTGAATACATGTAAGAATGCAACGTTTATTACAAGATCTGGATGTGAACTGATTTTTAATTTGGTCGATGAAAGTAAAGAAAATAATATACCTTTTAAAAAGACATCTGAATCTAACATTACAGACGTAACTAAAAAGTGTCCTAAGTGTGGTGGGAAACTAGTGGAAAGAACGGGTAAATATGGTAAATTTACTGCTTGTGGCAATTATCCTAAATGCAAATATATTCAGAAAGACAAAAAAGATGAAAGTAGGGGAACTGGGGAACTATGTCCGCAATGTGGCAGTAAGTTAATAGAGAGAAACGGAAGATACGGCAAGTTTATTGCATGCAGCAGCTATCCAAAATGCAAGTATGTTAAGAAGGATATGTAAAATAAATTGTGCCTTTTATTAAAACAAAATATGCTATAGTGATTATTATAATTAGATTGGAGAGAAAAGAATGAAGATTGTAGGGGTAAGATTAAAAAAAGGAATTCATAAACCGATTAAAGATACTGCAAAAATTTATTATTTTATGTGTCCTATAAAAAATGTGGGTATAGGAGATTATGTTCTTTTGGAATGTGATGGTACTGATAAAATAAATATATTTCAAGTGGGGCTAATAATTGAAGAACATGATAATACTCCTGAAAATACAGAGCTGTATATGCCTTTTTCGTTTGTTGTTTCAGGATTTCCTGTAAAAGATTTTTTGGCCAGATGTGATAAAGTTGCAGAAATGCGAAAAAGACAAATAAAAAAAATAGATGAGATAATCGCATCAGATCCTATAAAATATAAAAAAAGAGTACCTAAAAAGAAACCCAGGAAAAAAAGTATAAAAAACAGATTATATGCACTAACTGTAAAGTGTCGAGATAACGAACTTAGTGAGGAAGAGAAAATAAAAGTTGCAAGTGAACTTTTGAAAATCTATTACATTCTTATGGATAATAAAACTCCAAGAGAAAAGAGATCGTCTTGGATGAGCAGTGTCATGGGATGTGATGTTGATGAAGCAAAAAGGTATATAGAATTAGTTAGAAAACACCCAAAATAAACTTTTGATAATGAAAGTACTGATGAAAAATTGGAAGTACAGATAAGGAAAATCATAGTAAAAAAATAGAATTAGACCCAGAAAAAAGAGATTAAACTTTATTATTTAATCTCTTTTATTTTGGATTATTATTAAGTAGAAAATAATAAAAGGTATATAGAATTTTTTGATTAACTAGTGTAAATTTATTTACTGGATAGTTAAGGATTTTTTCATTAACTATCCTCTTGGCATAATGAAGAAAAGAGGGAGAAAGAAATGAAATTAAAAATTGCCTACTGTAGAGTATCGACTATGAAACAAGCGCGTGACGGTATTGGGATTGATACACAAAAAAGAATGATTGCCGAACATGCTTTAGCAACAAATCTTATAAAAAGTACTGACGAGTTAAGTTTCTTTATCGATGATGGTTTTTCAGGTGGTGACCTTTGCAGGCCGAAAATGAATGAACTATTAAAAGAAATAAAAAATGGGAATGTTGAAATGATTTTAGCATACGATCTTGCAAGAATATCCAGAGATGTGCAGGACAGTAATTTATTTTTAAAGTTGATATTAAATCATGGTATTAAACTTATTTGTCTATATGATGATGCAAAAATAAATACTGCAAGCGACAGATTTAGTACAAATATAAAACTGTCAAACAATCAGTTTGAAAGAGAGAGGACAATAGAGCGAACAAATGACGGGTTGATCAGCATAGTGGAAAGCGGTAGATATCCATGTGGCGGTAAAATGACATTTGGATGGTACAGGGACGAAGATAAAAACATTCAACTTGATAAAAAAGTATATAATATAATCAGAAACGCTTTCAACTACGTGATTGAAGAATGGGAAACATCAGATGTTAGAGATTATTTAAATAAGTCTCAAAAAAAAACAGTTTAGTACAGAATCTGTTAAACAGATGATTAAAGATGAACGATATTCGGGTGTTCTCTTGTATAAAGGAAAGAAATATACAAACATAGTGCCACCAATAGTTACAAAAAGTATACAAAATAAAGCTATAGACAGTTTAAAGGTAGGACGTTCGAGAAAGAATTATCGATACATATACGATAATATTATATACTGTGCAAATTGTAATAAAGTAATGACAGGAACAAGCGGTAAAGGCAGAAATAAAATATATTATTATTACCAGTGTAAAGAATGTAATGGCAAAATTTCTCAGGAGCAAATTAACGAAGTAATCAGTACAAAAAAATATAGGATGATTAAAGACGGTCAAAAAGCTGAGATTAAAGAGATTGATAAAAAAAGATATTCATTAAACAGAAGGATAAAAAATTTAAGAGAAAGATACCTGTATAAAAAGATTACTGAACGTGAGTTCTGTTCATTAATAATACCTTTAGAGGATGAGTTGGATTGTCTTAACCTGAAACGCAAAGTGTTAATAAAAATGGATAATGATATAGATTTTTTAAGTCTTTCTGTTAGAGAAAAGAAATCATATATTCATAGTCGAATTAGAAAGATTACAGTTGATACAGTGAATAAAGCTGTAAAAAATATAGTGTATAAAGATATAGGAAATTAACAAAACACGAAAAATCGTGTTTTGTTAATATATGTGTTGCAAAAGTGTAACATATATGATATAATTATATTGTAATAAAAAGAGGTGACGGAAATGAGTGTTGCAGGAAATAAAAAAAGAGTATTTATTACATTGGATCTAAATATTTTGGAACAGCTTGAATTTCTGGCTGAAAAAAAAGGAGTTAATAAAAGCTCTTTGATATCTTTCTGGATCAGTGATGAATATGAACGAGTAAAAAATTCTGAAAAAAAAGACGAAAAAAAATAAACAATTTGTATTATTCTTATTATGATTGTGATAGAATAATGGCAAAGAAAAAAACAAAACAAAATAAAAAAGAATACCTTATTTGTCCACCTAGGCATTCTTAATACGATAATTTTCAGTCGAATTGGAAACTAAATGTTGATTTCAAATAGAAATCAGATTAGTATGTTATTTTTATAACATTATATATATTAATAAATAAATTACTTAATTTATTTGCTAATATTATAACATATTAATTTGTTTAATCAATAGTCGAATATTAAGATAAGCCAAATGGAAAGGTATCCGTTTGGTTTTTGTTTTACTATAGTTTGCAAAAGTTTACAAAGTGCAGTTTTACTTTATTTGTCAAAGTGCGTTGTGCGTTTTTACTATATTTTGCAAAGTGCGAAATGTTTCGACTAAAAATATAAATGGGGCGGTCGATGGGAATCGAACCCACGAATGCCAGAGCCACAATCTGGTGTGTTAACCACTTCACCACGACCGCCATATTTACTTTGTTAAGAGGTTATTAACTCTCAACGCAATAATGATTATATATAAAAATTTGATAAATGTAAAGAGAAAATGTAAAAAAAATAAAAAAACTCAAAGTTTAAATTCTTTGAGTTTTTATTCTAATAATTCTGAGATATCTGTTTCAAAGTTATTGGAATTTTCACGACTGAAATATGTTGTATAACTCTCGCTTTTTTCATCATTATCAATAATTGTCATAACAAATTCACACTCATAGCACAATTCCATGATTGTTTGCATCCCTTGATAAGTTATACTATAAGTCTGATAATTATCATTTTCAGTATTAATTTCTAATTTAGCACGACTTGGATAAATATCCCAGTCGATTAGATTTCCATCAACTCCCCAATCTATTAGAATAAAAGAAATAGGATCAATAATTGAATCGTCAAATTTGTCACTTGCCTTAATGGTAATATATAATTTACTAAACATAATCACCCCTCCATTCAATAGTATACTAAATTAATTATCAATAAATGTGTGAACTATGTGGAATATTTAAGATAATATCATATCTTTCAAACATCCAAAAAATTCTCTTAAATAATAGTGTGGAGCAGTATCTAAATTTTCTCTAGCTGCATATGTATGAGCTTCTAAACCGTGTTTATTTGCTAATAGTTTACTTCGGTAGCAATGAAAACCATTAGTTATTATAACTACTTCATAGTCTTCAGTAGTCGATGTTTCAATAATTTTTTTACTATAGATAATATTTTCATTTGTATTAGTACTTTTATTTTCTTCGATAATCAATGATTCATCTATTCCTTTGTTGATTAAATAGTCTTTCATAGCTTTTGCTTCTGTGATGTTCTCGCCGTGGCCTTGTCCTCCGCTTACAATAATTGGGACATCAGGAAATTTTTGATGATATTCAACAGCTGCATCTAATCGATAACGTAATAGTGGTGCAGGTTTGTCGCCGTATAAACGAGCACCAAGAACAATGAGGAAATCACTGCGTTTGTTATACTTATTATTAACCTCATGTATAATTAAACCCTCGATAATTATAAATACAATTACACTAATAATAATAATTCCTTTAATTGAATAATTAAGAATTTTAGGTAATGAGGATAGAATACTTTTTCTAAAATGTAACTCATATACAGCATAACACATTAATAATGCTGTAAAAATCGGATAAAGTATATAGGCATTGATAAACCGAGAATTAGTGACAACTATAATGAAGTAGAATAATGATAGCAAGGCAAGAAATAGTAGTATATAGTCAAATAATTTACAATTCTTTTCCATTATAAAATAAACTCCTTTTTTATATCATAACATACAAGAAGAAATATTTTTCTTAAAAATATTTAAATATGGTAAAAAAAATGGTGAAATAGTATAATGAAAGTATGTTGTAGGATATTAGGAGGACTTTAAATGAAAACAAAAAAGTTTGACAATTTAGGGATTGAACCATCATTATTGGGGTTTGGCTGTATGCGTTTTCCATTAGATGAGGATGGGAAAATTAATGAAAAAGAAGCAGAAAAAATGATTGATAAGGCAATTGAATCAGGGGTTACATACATTGATACTGCTTTTCCTTATCATAATGGCGATAGCGAACCGTTTGTTGGTAAAGTGTTAAAAAAGTATAAACGTGAAGATTTCTTTTTAGCGACAAAATTACCAATTTGGAATGTTTCGAGTAAAGAAGAGGCAAAAAAAGTTTTTGAAGATCAATTAAAAAGATTAGATGTTGAATATGTTGATTTTTATTTATTACATGCTTTAGATGCTGATAAATGGAGAAAAGTATTAGAATATGACTTGATTGGAATGTGTGAAGAATTTAGAGAAGAAGGGAAAATCCGTAATATTGGATTTAGTTTCCATGATGAATATCCGGTTTTTAAAGAAATTCTTGAATATCATGATTGGGATTTTTGTCAATTACAATTAAATTATATGGATATGGATATTCAAGCAGGGATGAAGGGCTATTTATTGGCAGAAAAATATAATATACCAATTATAGTTATGGAACCGATCAAAGGTGGTTCGTTAGCAAATTTACCAGAAGATATCGAAAATAAATTTAAAGCATATAATCCTGATTTAAGTATTTCATCATGGGCACTTCGCTATGTTGCCAGTTTGCCCAATGTGAAAGTAGTGCTTAGCGGGATGTCAACTTATGGACAGGTACTAGATAATTTAGCTACTTTTAAAAATTTTGAGTATTTGAAAGCTGAAGAAGTTGCTTTGATTCAAGATGTTCGTGATACATTAAAAGCAAGAACTCAAAATGGTTGTACAGGATGTGCATATTGCATGCCGTGTCCATTTGGAGTGGATATTCCAAATAATTTTAAATATTGGAATAATGCTTTTGTATATGATAGTCATGATCAATTTAAAGCAAAGTTAGAAAAAATGGTTTCAGAAGCTAAAGCTGAAAATTGTAAACAATGTGGAGCATGTGAAAAGATGTGTCCACAACAACTGCCGATACGAGAAGATTTAAAACGGGTATGTGAATATATGAAAAAATAATTATGGTATTAAGTGAACCTGATTATTTAGACTAAAAGTAAATATAAATACTACTTAGATGTTAATTATTTTAATTTGTAGGTTGAACAATAAAAAAGGAGATTTTAACTTAATTAGAGTAAAATCTCTTTTTTATTGTTTAGTGGGTGTATTCAATTGTTTCTTTTGAAAGTAACCAGTTGAAAAAATAATTATTACTCCAATTATTGTAATTAAACATGCAAATATAAACATCATATTTAAACCATATTGATCTTGTAAAATACCGCCAAAAAGATTTCCTATAGTAGATCCTACCCCAGAAGTCATAATCCCTATCATTGTTTGACCCATCATTTGATCATGACTTTTGAGGTTATATGTTACATAGTAAGTTATCACTGCTGTTAGTAATCCATACGATAAACTTTGCATCATCATTCCAATGAATAAAACAGGGAGACTAGGTGCTAGACAAATAGTAAAATTTCGAATAATATAGAAAAAAGCTGCAACCATAATTAAAGTGATACTGTCATATCTTCTAATTAACCTTGGAGTAATTGCCATAACAGGCATTTCGCTAGCTGCCATGAAGAAGATTGCAACACCGTACAATGAAGTATTACCGCCAAGATTTTTAACGACATTGATTAAATAAGTTGATAGCGAAGTTGCAGCAGCAAACATAAAGGAGAAGCCTAAGAGAATGAAAAAGAAGACTTTATAATTTTTAATAATTGTAAAAATATTCCCCTCTTTTTTATGGGTTGCCTGTTTAACATTGGTATTTGGCAAAGAATATAAAATTACTAAATCTAAAATTGCAGAAATGACGAAGACATATGCTAAAATAGTCGGGTTAAAAAATTCAATGAACTGACCCAAGAGCACAGCACTAACAGCATAAGATATAGAACCCATTCCTCTTGCTAAGCCAAAATTTATTTCTTTTCCGTCTTGAATATAGTTCATTGCAATCATTGATAAAAAAGGAACTGTTGAAACAATTAATGACATCATTGAAACATATAAAAGCATGATTAGAATAACTGATAAATCAACTAAAGCTAAAGTTAAAAAAGCTCCAGCAATAATCAAATAAATAATAGATAATAGCTGCTTAATTGTTAGGCCTTTTATTTTTGAAATTAAAGATGTGACAAACGGAGATAAAAAAATCGTTAAAATACACCCGCTTCCAGAAACAATGCCGATTTCAGTGTTGCTCATTCCTTTATATTGAAGAAATACGGCAACATATCCGTAAATGCAACAAGTTGCCATCCAATATAAAATATGCAATAAATTATATTTCATTTGTAGTTTTTTCATTTTTCTTGTCCTCATACTCTCCATGAAAAACAAAATAGCTCTCGAGATGATACTCAAAGCTATTCGTTATTTAGTTGTAAATCCATCATATTTTAAGATTAATATAGCAATTTTTATTTCTTCGAGCAAGAAAAATAGAGGTTTTTCAAAGATTGAAAAAATAAATAAAGATATTGATTTTTTAAGAACCAATATCTTTATTATAAAATTAGTAATACTTATATTTTGATAGTGTGAATTATGATTGATCAATGGCTTTAACAACACGACAGGGATTACCAAAAGCTAATACATTTGGTGGTATATCTTTGGTAACGACACTACCAGCGCCAATTACTGAACCATGCCCTATTTTTACCCCTGGTAAAACAACGACATTACCTCCAAGCCATGTGTTATCACCAATTTCAATTGGCATTGCTTTTTCTAAACCTTGGTTTCGACGTTTATAATCAAGCGGATGAATAGCTGTATACAGGCCAACAGAAGGTCCGATATATACGTTACTACCAATATTGATCTTGGCTCCATCCATAAAATAAGCATTGGAATTAATAAATACATTATGACCAAAGGTGATTAAATTACCACAATCACAAAAGAAAGGTGAGATGATTTCAAGATTGCTATTCTCATTTTGGAATAGTTCATTTAAAATTTTTTGTCGAATATCCTGGTCTAGTGGGTCGGTATGATTATATTTAAAACAAAGGTGATGGGTATTCAGACGATCTGTTAAAACTTTTTGATCGTTATTAGCATCATACCACATCCCTAATAAAGCTTTTTCTCTTTCGGTAATGTTAGAAACATTAAAAAGGTCTAATAATGTTTTTAAAACGCCATAATGATTATTTGAAGGGATAATCTTATAGGCAATATTTTTAATACTTTGATTGGCATTTTCCATTACAAAACTATATTTTGCTTTTTTTAGCATTTCTAGGTCATTTGGACTATCCCCAAATACAGCACATTCCTCTAATGATAGGTTATAGCGCTTACATAATAGCTCAAGTGCAGTACCTTTATTATATCGTGGATCAATTAAGTCAATACTTTGATGACCACTGGAAACTGGTTTAATGATATTTCCGATATCATCAGTTAGCCTATTTAAAATATTTTTAGAATCTTCAGCTGGAACAAATAAAGCAAATTTTACAATCGTGTCATTAATTTCATCTAACGATTCAATCATTTCAAGTCGGTGATAGTATTTAGAATATACATTATAAAATTCATTTGACGCATTCAATAAATAAGCTGATTTAATTCCGCATAAACATATTTGAATACGAGAATCCTCTTGTAATTTTTTAGTTATTGTATAAATATCTTGTTTATTGATTTCACAGTGAAAAATTTCTTTTTTATTTTCAATGATATATGCACCATTTTCACTAATGTAAGTAATTTCATCTTGATAATCATCAAAAAAAGATTTTAATTGATAATATTGATTGCCACTGGCAACTACAAAATAAATATCATTTTCTTTAAAATAATTATAAATTTTTCTAAAAATTGTGCGGTTATAATGCATTTGGTCATCTAAAAAAGTACCATCCATATCAACTGCAACTAGTTTAATCATAATTTCACACTCCTTGAAAATAGTCTAACATAAATCAGTAAATGATGAATTCTATTTTTAATACGTGAAAAAATTAATGTGAGTTCAAATAAAATGTTTTTAGATGCAATAACACTAGAACGATAAATTTATAATTTGATCACACTGTTGGTATTCGCTTGGTTTATGGGAAATCATTAAAATTGTGTGTGTCTTCTTTAATTTAATTAATGTTTGAAAAATTTCATATGAAGTCTTTTCATCAAGAGCACTAGTTATTTCATCAAATAATAAAATTTTAGAATTTTTTAGAAGTGCTCGAGCAATTGCTAGCCTTTGTTGTTGTCCTCCAGAAAAATTTAAAGCACCGTCACTTAAAATAGTATCGTATTGTTTTGGTAGTGACATAATATATTCGTCGATTTCTGCCTGTTGACAAGCTTTTTTGATATTATTGATATCAGGATCAATAAGTGCAAGGTTTTCATAAATTGACATATTGAACAAATACGGATGTTGGGCAACACAAGTTAAAATCTGTGAATATTTTATCCTAGAATACTTGTCTATTGGATGTGTACCAATCAATATCTTACCACTAGTTGGTTTTTCAAAGCGCAAAAGTAAATTGAATAAAGTACTTTTTCCACAACCACTGGGACCGATTATTGCAATTAATGAATTTGACTTTAGGCTTAAATTGAAGTTTTGAAAGACTGTTTTTTCACGATAAGAAAAAGTAACTTTTTTAAATGTAATACAAAATTCATTTGGTTTGACCATATCATCATTAAGAAAATATTCATTACACGATGAATTAATAAAATTATCATAACGATCAATTGATACATTTTTTATTCTGAGTTCACCTAAGGTAGAAATAAAGTCACTTAAAGAGCTGAATAAAGTTCCAAAATAAGACTGGATAATGAGTACTGTGTCAATTTCAAACTTGCCATTTAGACAATTATAGCAGGCATAGAACATTAGAATAATTTCTGTACACATTGTGATACTAGGACTAATTATGTTACTGATTATTTTATTGTTAATTTGTTTATCGTGAATGTTTAGATAAGCTTTGTTCAACAATTGATATTTGGCATGTAATTGATCAAGAATACTGAAAATTTTGATATCTCGTAAACCGTTAAGCAGTTGACTGTAAAATTGCATTTCATCATCAGCTTTCAATTTTCCTTCTTTGGTTAGAATTTCAAATTTATCATTATATATGTTTAAAATATAGATAACGATATTATTGATGATACATCCTAAGATCATTAAGCTGATACTAATTTGACTAAGAATAATAATTGAAATAATAAAAGATAGAAATAGCAAGATAGCTTGAGATAGCCAAGTACCAAACTCTGCGAGTAATTTAATATCACCATTAACGATATTAAGAATTTCTCCTTTGCTGTGATTAGTAAAGTATTTCATATTAATAATATCTAATTTTTTAATCATATCATTTTGTAATTTTAGGTAGACATCATTATATAGCTTTTTTTCAATATTATAGCTGATAATTTTAAATAACTTTGATGCTATTTTAAGAACAAAATACAAGATCATGGTAATTATGACCATTTTACTATTTTGTTTAGTTAAATAATTAATCGTTAAGCTAAACAATAAACTTGTAAACATATAAGGACCATTTGCTAATAAAGAAGCTAAGACCAGTATAAAGGTTATTTTTTTATTAGCTTTAGTAACTTGAAAATATTTTTTAATAATTCTTAGATTTTTCATTTTAGAAATTTATTTATAGCATTTTTTAAAAGAGTTTGGATCTCTTCCTCTTTTAAAGCCATGTTACCACCATATATTTGAGTTGCAATTCCATGGGTATAAAAACGAATATCACGATAAAGTATCTCACTTTCTTTAATTGTAATACCAAATTGTTGTGCTGAATATTCAATCGTTTCACGATTCCAAGCGGAATGGACGACTTCTTCAATGGAACGAGTTTTGATAAATTCATTGACAAACAATGCTCCAAATAGATTCTTGTCTTTGATGGCAAAATCAATATAAGCAAAAGACATCGTGTAAAGATAATTATTTTTATCAAGATGTGCTAAGATGAAATCGTTGTAATATGCATCAATTTTTTTCTTTAATTCAAATTTTAATTCATTCATATCATTAAAAACCTTAAAGATGGGCATTGTTGAACAGTTTAGTTGTTTAGCGAGATAGCGTGCATTTAGATTTTCAATCCCCTCGCATTTAGTAATTTCAAATGATTTTTCAATAATTAACTCTTTTGTTATTCTTGTTTTTGGTGGCATAATTGACTCCTTTCATATAAAATAACACATGTTATATAACAATTGTTATTTTATATAAGAACATGTACTTTGTCAATATACAAGGGATAAATATTTAATAAACATATTTTACATATACTGCTCTTTTTTATCTAATCATACTATAATTTATTTGAGTTACTTTAGGTCAAGTGTTTTTATTAATTATTTTTTAATTGTTTTAAAATAATACAAGCAGCCTTATTAATAGAATTATATATTATATAATAGTTGTATATATTTAAAAAAAGGCATGATAAGTGGTGAATATGGTTACAATAGATACGCTAATAATATAGATAGAATGTTAGATTGTAAATTACTTGAGAAAAAGGTGATATTTTTATAAACAAATGGTTTGTGATATAATATGTGCAAGAATTGGAGAGTGATAATGATGAAAATAGTAGCATTTACTGGTGCAGGGATAAGTAAACAAAGTAATATTCCAACCTTTATGGAAAGACCAGATGTTAGAGAAAAGTTATTTAGAAATTATGCTAATAACCATCATGAAGAATATAATGAAGTAATCAAACAATTAAAAGCTAACATGAATGGGGCTGAGCCTAACGATGCCCATATTGCATTAGCTGAATATGATATTCCTATTATTACAATGAATATCGATGGTCTACATAAACAGGCTGGGAGCGATGCCTTAGAATTGCATGGCGGATTGCCGGAAGAAGATGAATTGAGTATAGCCTGGTCATTATTTAATAAACCAGTATTATATGGTGATCCGGCACCTAATTATCAAAAGGCCTATGAGATGGTAGGGGCATTAAAAAAGAATGATATATTTATTGTTATTGGCTGTTCGTATCATACGGCGATAGCTTGTGATTTAAGAGAAGTGGCGAAATCAAGAGGGGCTAAGATTATTGAAATACAAGAAGATGCTGCTCATAATGTTAGAAAAGTGTTAAAAGGACTATTAAAATAATTATATTAATTGACATTTTGATTATTTATCGGTATTATAAGTTCATATAATAAATACGATGAATTGAAAGAGTAAACTAGGCGTTTAGGCAAAGAGAGTATCGGGTTGGTGTGACGATATCCAAATAAATAGTTGAATACATCAAGGAGTAGAATGTTGAAGTAAGTAGGCATCTCCGGTGACACCCGTTAATGTGTAAGAGTATGAACTATAGTTGTATAGCGTACTTGATGAGGCTGATAGAGTGATCTATTAGTGAATAAAGGTGGTACCACGAAGATATCTCGTCCTTTGATTAGGATGAGTTTTTTATTTATAGGAGGAAATTAAAATGATTATTGTCTTGAAACCACATACTAGTGATGAAAGTATTAAAAAAATTGAAGATGTGATTAGAGCTAGGGGGGCTGAACCACATGTTTCTAAAGGAGAAATCCAAACAATTATTGGAATGGTTGGAGATACAACTCAAATTGATCCTAAAGCAATCGAAGTAGAACCATGTGTTGAGAAGGTCATGAAAGTATCTGAGCCATATAAACTTGCTAACCGGGCTTTTCATCCTGATGATACGATCG
>NZ_JAHPYJ010000017.1:0-73079 GCF_019041935.1 Erysipelatoclostridium sp. MSK.7.34 | reverse complement strand
CAAAAGCATGAGCCTTATCATCACGCAGTTGCATTTCTGTCCGTTTCCAACTGCCAACTTCATCAAGTGTCTTATTATGTTTTGAACAGACTTCCTTATCTTTATCATAAAAGCGGTAGGACAATCCCGATTTACCAGCACCGATATAAACAGTCTTTGCGGTGTCGAAATCATCAAACTTGCTTTCGTCAAAGTGGTAGCCCTCACTATTAGAAATAAATTCCTCTTTTTCGCATTTCTTCTTTATCTGCTCTATGGTAAAGAATGGCTTTTCGTTCTTATCATCAATGGCAATATCAAGTCTTGTAAAATGGAAGTTATCCAGTCCGTATCTTCGCTCACAACGTCGGAACATATCTCCAAAGGTACAATTCCTACTATCGAGAATACGGAAAATATCATCACAACCTCTGCCAGTCATAACAAGATAACAGCCTAGCCCCTGTGGGTTGTCCTCTGTCTTTCTTGCGTCCCCCGATACATAAATATCTCCAATCTGCCAGCGTGCTTGATAAGTCTTGAATTTTATCGTTGCTGGATAAACATTGAAAATGTCAGTCGGTAAACCTAAAATGTGCATGATTACATCTTCAGCGGTTGCAGTATCAAATACAATGCTGATGTAATCAATCTTAACGGATAAATTTTTGTGTGTAGTTATAGTGCATTACTCCTTTCGTACTTCCCGTTTTTTTGCGGGGTAAAAATCGTGTTTTGTCCTTTATTTATCACAGTTTCTAGGTACTATGACATGTATGCGCAGGGCGGTGTTACATATACGCCCTCTGCGAACGCCTTTAGGCGTTCCTTTTCCAAAAGGAACTGTCTGTCCGAACACGTCTGGGGGACGTGCCCCGTCCAGCCAGCCCCTTTTGGAAACCACTATTTTCGGTCTGATAGTCCATGCTTATTCATGCTATCAAAGTGAAAATGTATCTTCTCTATGCTTACTCAAGCGTGTGATTGACCTTATCGTGCTTAATCACTCTATCTGATACGATAATAACGCCATTAGAATTACTTGTCAAGAAGTTTTTGTTGACTTTTAGATGTAGATTAAGTATGATATGCTTATAAATACCAAGAAAAGCAACGAAAGGAGCGGTTATACTAAGTTATGGAGCATTACGAAAAGAAAATCAGTTTCTTAGGAGAGAACATACAGACCATAAGAAAACACAGAGGAATGAAACAACAGGAACTTGCGGATAAAATCGGTATCAATATGCAGAGCCTTTCCAAGATTGAACGAGGTGTGAATTTTCCTACCTTCGATACATTAGAAAAGATAATGGACGTGCTGGGTGTAATGCCCAATGAATTATTATCGGGAGAATGGAAGTATGTTAATCAATCCGAAAAGGAAGTCTGCCAGTTTTTAAGAATTGAAGAACGATTAAATGCAGAACTAAAACATGGACATTATGACAACTTCTTTGACAGCGAGGAAGAATGGCTGGAATATGAGTTGGAAAAGTTACGGGAATATATTACCGACTACATCAACGGGAAAAGTATTGTAGCGTCCGACCTTTATCCAATCAAAGAATTTATCCAGCATTTGAAGTTTCAAAAACTGTTAGACCGCTATGATGATTTATACAGCATGGATATGTTCGGGGAAAGCATAGAGGGACATAAATATAGGACACCTTATCAAGTCGTAAAAATGATAAACCCCAATTCAAAAGAAGATATGGAATTATTACGGGAAGTATTGAAAAATAACCATTTTGATGATGAGGACGAATAACTTTTTCCCTCTTTGTAGAAGATACAGCAAACAAAAAGCCCAGTAAAGAGTGCAAAGCACCACCAATGGTGGCAAGGCTCTTGACAGGGCTTTTTCTTTTCTGTGGAGGGTAATCAAGAGGAAGAAAAGATAAAATTTGATTTGTGGTAAATCGGATAATATCAATGAAATTGTCACGGTACAAATTTGGGCTATATAAGGAATAGTAACTGGAAGATTGTAGGGTAATCAAAAAGGCGTGTATTTTAAATCAGAGATACACGTCTTTGAAATGAATGAAATTCAATGAATTTTATTCATTGACAATCGTTCATTCACGAGATATAATTTTAGTGAAAGGAGTTGATTACATGAATATTACGAAACAAAAATCACAAAAGACTTTTGATAAGCAAGCTGCCGATTATGATACAAATATTCAGGGGGAACATGCTCGAAAACTCTATAAGCCGATTATAGAAAATTTAAAAAATAAGAATATACATTCTATATTAGATTTAGGTTGTGGAACGGGTGCGTTACTTAAAGAAATAAAAGAATTAAATATAGCAGAACAACTATTTGGAATAGATATATCTCCCAATATGCTTGAAATTGCAAAAAATAAACTAGGAAATGATGCAACACTTATCTTAGGCGACTCTGAGAGATTACCTTTTGAAGATAGTTCTTTTGACGCCATTGTATGTAATGACTCATTTCATCATTATCCACAACCAGATATTGTAGAGAAAGAAGTGTCTAGGTGTTTAAAGCAAAATGGAGTTTTCATTATCGGTGATTGTTGGCAACCAATCGGAGCAAGACAGATAATGAATTACTATATGAAACACAGCAATAGTGGAGATGTAAAGATTTATTCAAAAAAGGAAATGTTGTTATTATTATCAAAAGACTTCCACGAAATTGAATGGAAATCTTTTGGCACAAGATCTTGTTTAATTATAGCATACAATAATTAAACCGCAAGAAAGGAAAGAAAACAATGCGTATTTCAAAAGAACCAGAGGAACGTAAACAAGAAATTTTAGAAACAGCCATTAAATTATTTAGTGTAAATGGGTTTGAAAAAACTTCAATATCAGACATAGCAAAAGAAATTGGAATAGCACAAGGATTATGTTATAGATATTTCCCATCAAAAGATGTACTTTTTCAGTCTGCTATCAATGAATATTCAAATATTTTAGTCGCCAATATGACAAAAAATATAAATATAAAAAAGGATAGTTTAAAAGATATTTTGCGGAAGATGATACTTTTTGCAGAACAAGAAGATGATACATATTATCCAGTTTTTCATAATAACCAAAATAAAAATTTCCATAATTTATTAACATTGAATGTATGTGAAAAACTTTTTCCTATTGTATCTGAAATTATTGAAAGAGCAAATTACACAAATGAAATACAAGTCAATGATGTTGAAATGTATGCCAGTTTTTGCATATATGGACAACTAGGAATTATTTTAAATACCGATATATCAATTAAAGAAAAGAGTTCACGGATAAAGGCATTTTTTAGGGACTTGTTTAGGCTTTAAATCTTCCCCTGCCAAAAGGCAGGGAATATTTAAATAAATTAAATGAATAATTTTCATTCAATAGGAGGAATTAAAATGAACAAAAATATTGATTTTGTAAACGGAAACACAAAAAAATGTTTACTTGAAATGACTGTTCCTATGATAATAGCTATGTTTTTAAATATGGCATATAATCTCGTAGACAGTCTTTGGATTGGAAATTTGTTAGGTGAGCAGGCATACGCAGCGTTAACAAACTCGACACCTATTATTTTAATCTTAACTTCAATTGGTATGGGAGCAACAAACGGGTTAGCCATTCTATTATCACAGGTAATTGGTGCGAAAAATGAGCAAAAGAAAAAGAATATTATAGTTACTTCTTTTTTTGTATCTATAATTCTTTCAGTGTTTATGACAATTGTGTTGGAGATTTTTTTAGAGCCTATTTTGATAGTTTTAAATACACCGACTGAAATTTTTGATATGGCAAAAAATTACTTATCTATATATGCTTTGGGATATGTAGCAGTTTATTTGTATTTATACTTTACAGCCATTTTAAGAAGTTTTGGCAATACTATGTTTCAAGCAGTTGCAATGCTTGTGTCTACTTTATTGAATGCTATTTTAGATCCTATTTTCATTAACATAATTGGATTTCACGGAGCGGCAATCGCAACCTTAATATCACAGATTATTTGTTTGGCGTTTATGTGCATTTATATTTATCGTAAAAAATTATTTAACCTTTCACTATCTGATTTTGATACAAAAGAGATTATGCCGTTTGTAAAAAATGCTGTGCCGTCTGTCATTCAACAAAGTATTCCTGCTATTAGTACAACATTTTTAACTGCTATTGTTAGTACTTATAGTATTTCTGCTATTGCTGGCTACGGAGTTGCTGGAAAATTAGAAATGATATTATTTTATCCTGCTATGGCTCTTAATATGGTGTTGACTTCAATCGTAGGGCAATGTATTGGAGCACAACGTATCGACAGAGCAAAGAATTATCTGAAATTGGCGTTAAAATATGGTATTGTTGTTTCAAGTGTATTATCAGCAGTTGTTATTTTCTTCTCTAAACAGTTGGCAAAATTGTTTGTTTCCAACGTAGCTGTAACAAATGTTGTCAGCCATTATTTTTTAATTGTTAGTATCGGTTATGTTCTTTACACTATTACTAGTTGCTACTTAGGTACTTTAAATGGTATAGGAAAACCAACAAAAAGTATGATACTAATGATATTCTACTATATTATTATTCGTATTCCTTTTGCCTATCTATTATCTTGGCTGGCAGAAAATTTAAATGGTGTTTGGATAGCGATTTTAATCAGTCACATAGTCGCCTGCATTATAACTATTTTAACAAGTAATCAAATTATTAAGCGGTTATATGGAAAACTTTATGATAGGACTAAAAAAGCAAGATATAAAAGCATTGAAAGTAACTGCTGTGGAAAGTTTTAGGAATAATCTTATACGATTATGCACTACCTAACAGCATTTTATCAACAACTAAATATTTTACAATATTAAAAGTTCGTACAGACGGTATATTTTGTACGGACTTTTTTCTTGTTCTTCTTTTTGTATTTTCCAAAGATATAGACGGTATCTCCGTTTATATATTTCAGCGTATGCGGAAAGGAGGTGAGATTATGAACCCATCTTCTTTCGAGCATATCGTTAGAATACAGTTTAATGCTTTGATGATGACTGTTATTAAATGCACAGTAAAAAACAGAAACAGACAGTTTGCAAGACGTTCTAAGCGTGAAGTTTTATTCTGTGAATTATCAGATACGAAAAATGTTGAATGTGTAACTAAGGATAACTATTCTTGTGATTACATTTCGTTTGAAGTCTTGAATTTTACAATTCAAATATCAAATGAGAAACTTGCTGTTGCTTTATATAAGTTATCGAATAAAGAGCGTGATGTAATTCTATTACGCTATTTTCAAAGTATGAGCGACCAAGAAATAGCCGAATTATATCATGTATCACGTTCTGCTATTTATCGCAGAAGAAGTAACGGATTGAAGAAACTAAAAACAGTATTGAAAGAAAGGAATTGAACCAATGAAAAAAGAATATGGCTACCCTACATTAAAAGTAATATGTCAAGCGTCTGCTGGAAATGAAACTGCCATAAGAGAGATTTTGAAGTTTTATGACGCTTATATATGTAAATTATGCTTGCGTCCGTTTTACCACTCTGAAAGTGGTAAAATCATTATGCAGGTTGATGAAGAATTAAAAGGTCAAATCCATACAGAAATGATGAAAGCAATCTTGAAATTTGAAATCAGAGTAAAATAATCATACTACATGAATGAAAAACGGGAGATACACAGATATTTGTGCTATCTCCCATGTTGTTTTTGTGTCATATCAAGGCTCATTCAATCGTGGTAAATTCGTGGTAAAATGAATAGTTTTCTATACTTCAAAATGTTTGAAAGTATAGTGTTTATGCGGATAATCAAAAATCAGATATAAAATTTTCATATAAATATTCTTATTTTTTTGATAAAAATTTAATTCATCAACATTGTGTGTAATGATATCAAAACCTGGCTCTTTTACTATCCTATGATGATTTAGTGAAATAGTAAAGATTTCGTTATTTGCATTTGTGTAAGTTAAATCATCATTGATTTCAATATCCTTAGCCGTATGCAAAATTGATGAAATTTGTTTAACTCCAAGAGCATAACTAGAAAGATTAAAGGATAATTTATCTTTTGCAGTAACTATTCTTAAAATGGGGACACTGTTTAAAATAATTAATAAACATATTGATAAAGAAAAAAGAACTTCAATCAATGTAAAACCTCGTTGACTGATTCGCTCAAACCACTTGTCTGCCACAGTTCTACCTCCTTTTCTTGTTGCTGTTTTAAATAGTTCATATAATCCTGATTAATCTGATAATGATGATTTATTGCATTATTATAACAAGAAAGAAACAATACTATAATACTGATAAAAATAGAAAAAGCCATCAATGTTTCAATTAATGTCATCCCTTGCTTATTTAACATAAAATGCTCCACTTCCAACATTTAAAATTATACTTTTACATCCATTTGAACTACAAATCTTTAGATGACCACCCGAACTGATATTTCCATTATGATTAAAGTGAAACTCATAATAATCGTCAATATAATAGTTGTCGTTAATCGTAAGAGTTCGTTGATCCTTTTGTCCATTATAACTAATTTGTTTTGTTTGAATAACTATATTTATTTGCTCGTGGTTGATCATAGCTCTACTTTTTCCTTCTTCTAACAATGAAATTACCTGTTGACATTGCTGCTGTAAAGAAATTACTGGTTTTGAATTAATTACAAAATGAAGTGTAATTGTACTTAAAATTAAGATTATACTAATTGTAAAGACAACTTCAATCAGAGTGAATCCGCTATCATCGTACATATGCTTGTCCATCACTGATTGAAATCCTAAGTCCGCTTGGACATGTTGCCTGCTTTTCTGTCAAATATGGATGTTCTCCAGAAGTCAAATCACTAATACTTGTTGGAAGTTCTCCGTTTTCAATTTCGTATAAAACTATTTGTGAATTAACTACTTCTATTTGCGCATCACAACTCTTTTCTTTAACAACCCGATTCTTACTAGTTACATTAGGAATAACAAGTAACAAAATAACTAAAATTACTGAAATACAAAAAATCATCTCAATCAATGTAAAGCCATTATTCCTTTTCATCTTTCATACCTCCTATAAATTACTGACTACATTCATCATCGGAATAACAATTGCAACATAAACTAAAATTACAAAACCAGCCACAAAACAATATATTATTGGTACAAAGAGTTTAATCAATCTCGTTACCTGCATATGCAAAGTATCAATAGATACCCTTAAATAATTATCGAGTGATTTATCTTTTTGATTATCATGAATTAATAATTTAAAATATGCTATAAATAATGGTTCAAAATATTCAAAATCATTTATTATATCCTCTAAAGCTTCTCCTTCTAAAACTTGTCGATAAATTTCGTAAATTATCATTTTAATATCACTATCATCTATTTGCTCATAAAGCATGACAATAATATCAGTTGAATCATAGCCATTGATCAGTAATTCATTATAGTACAGAGCAAATTTTAGTGAATAGTATTTTTGGATTAACCTTCTTATTAAAACTATTTTTTCAATTAACAAATCAATAAGTTTAAAATATTTTCTTTTAATAGCATAAATACTTATTGTGAAAAATACTGTAAAACTAAGTATAATGAAAATTACTATAATTGGAATAATTTCAAAAAGCTTAAATATAATTCTAGTTATAATACTTGGACTAATATTAAATTCGACAAACAATTGCATGATTGATGGTAATAATCCATATACAATAAACAATGAAAAAAACATTAAAAAAATAATGAGTAAAACTGGATACGTTAATTCTTTTTTTAGCTGTGTAAATATTTGTTCCTTTTTTCTGCATATTTTTAAGCTATGCTCAATTGCAGTTGAAATATTATTTTTAAATCGAAAAAATTTAAAGTATTCAATAAATGTATTGTCAAAATCAATTTCTATAATAACCTCATCAAATGCTTTACCAGCAACCAAATTTTGTTCAATCAGCTTTATTTTTTCAGTTTGATGGATTATCAGACATAAATTTAAAACATCTTTGATTAAATAACCTTGTTTTAAAAAGTTAGCGATATTTTCTAATAATTGTAAATCATCATTCATAAATAATTCCTGCAACCTGTGTATAATCAACTAAATTATTTTTTAATAAATATTTTGCATTCATTTCAAATGTTTGATACTTAACAGGTTCATTATTGAAAAAAGTTAAAATTTTTTGACGATTTAAATATTCTGGTAAAATTAAGGGCTGATGTGTATACTTGTGATAGAGCATTTTTTGGCATATTATGCCAATTAAAACATCCTCTATATCAATTTTTAAAAGTCCTAAGTTTAAAAGACGTCTGATTGTTGTAAGGCAATTTGACGAATGGATTGTTGTTAATACTAAATGGCCTGTTAATGCACATGTAACAGCTAGACGAGCAGTTTGCTCATCGCGTATTTCACCTATCATTATTACATCAGGATCATGGCGTAAGATTTGTTTTAAAGAGTTATTATATGTAATTCCTAGTTTTTCGTTTATTTGAATTTGCAAGCAATACTCCTTTTTTATTTCGACTGGATCTTCAAGAGTGACAATATTTCTTTGTTGAGTAGCGTTAATTGAATCTAGTAGGGTATATAGTGTGGTTGACTTTCCTGAACCAGTTGCTCCACTTACAATAAATAGTCCGGCTTCTAAAGTCGTGATATGTTTTAAAAAAACAGTTGTTTCTTTAAAAATAGTCAATTTATCAAGGACAATTTGTTGATGATTGTTTAAAATTCTAATTACAATACTATCTAATTCTCTACCAGGTAAACTAGATATTCGTAAATAGTAAATTTGATTTTGATAAATATAATTTAAATGACCCGTTTGTGGTCGTAAACGATAATTAATATCTATATTTGACTTGAAACGAATATAATTAAATAATTTTAATCCGATATGACTTTCAAATGTATCATATAATACCAAATCACCATGTTGCCGAAAAGAAACAGAACATTTTTGCTTCATTAAAATATGAATATCTGATGTCTTATAATTAATTGCATGATTTAAGATTTTTTCAAATAGTTCATCCATAAAAATACCTCCTATTATCATTTACGCCTGTAATATAGAAATTACTTTTAAAAAATAAAAAAATACGATTATTCTAACCTTTTAAGCAAAACAAATCTAAATAAAATATAAATTGGATAATATATCTAGACACATAAAAAATAGGGTTATTAATGAAGACATTACATCTTCCAACCCTACTTTTTGTTAGGCACCCTACATTATTTTAAAGCGCCTATATTTTATACTCTTATCTAGTACTAGAATCTGCAAGTAACTATTTTTCAATTTCTATATTCTCATTCGTAGTTCTTCGATTGTAAATTTTATACTACAGAGGTATTTCCCCATCCGTTTACGAAAGAGGTTACTCTAGCACAACAGTTACTTGTATGTTGTGCAATTGTTACATCATCATACCCGCTAGATATTTTACTTCCAGATGCGACTACAAAAGCGACATGATTGTATCGTCCATCTTTTTCCCAATCTGCTATACATTGATATATTGATTTTTTTATTTCTTCTAGTGATATTTTCATTGATCTTAAAAATACAATAAGTTTCACACTATCAGCATCGCTTTGACTATAATTTCGGTAGTCATTATCATCTCTATCTGGTTTTATTAAACCAACTTTTTCATAATATATGAGTGCTTTCTTGGTAATATGAAACCACTCTTCAACTTCATGGTCTTCATAGCATTCATTCTCCTTGCGCTTATTACATATTATGCCCTAAGGTTTAGGTCAATAAAAAGGATAATATTTATTCACAAAATAAATATGAATCTTATTCTATTAGTCCACAAAATAAAAAAGTGAAAGGAATGATAATCCGGACATTTTCCCCACTATACTTTAAAGAGATTATGGATTATCTTCATAATCTCTCATTATAATTTATAGCGGGTTTTGTAATCCCTCTCTATAAATTATAGCATCTTTTTTCTCGTTAACTTTACCATAATAAAAACCCCTCACGTTGGTTATGTCCAACTTTTGGGGTTCGCTTCAAAATATATAGTCTTTTAATGTCCTCTATGAGCCTTACAATAGTATTGAATAGAAATACCTAATAATGATAGTCCAGAAATGAGTAACAGTCCATTTATATCAACATTATCACCAGTTTTTACACTTACAACCGGTTTTGTCGTATCTCCAGGATTTACTGTTGGCTCATCCTTTACTTCTTTAATATCCCATAAATAGTCTTTTACAAATGTTGTAAACAGACTACGCCATGTTCCCCAGTCATGAGCACCATAAGTTTCAATATAATCATATTTAATGCCTGCTTCATCTAGATTTGCTAATAATCCTGCAAAATCTTTATTTCCTGTAAATCCAACTTTACCATAATCAACAATACCAGCTGCTAATAATAATGTTGGTTTGTCCGCATTTTTTATTGCTGATATATCAGTATTTGGATCAGTTGCTGACCAAATTCCTAAATATCCAAATTTATCTGCTAAGGTCGTATAAATAGACGTTGTTGTAAGACCACCCATAGATAATCCACAGAATGCACGATCATTGCTGATAGTTGAAACACTATAGTTAGCTTCAATAAATGGAATAATATGATTCATTAAGTTATTTTTAATTTGATCGTAGTCCCAACCAAAATATGTATTATCCATTGTTACAACAATTGCTTCAGCTGCTTCTTTATCAGCTAATAAATTATTCATTATATTTGGAACCGCACCAATTGTCATCCATTCAACTTCATTACCACCGCCACCGTGTGATACATAAATAGTTTTATAGCTTTTAGTAGCATCATAGTTATATGGTAGATATATACCTAATGGTTGTTTTGTTCCATCAATCGCATCATAATTTACGAATGAATATGTTCCTTTTTGATTATCATCTCTAGCATAAACATATTCTTGTCCATCAATAGTATTCTTTGAAGAACCAACATACACCAAACTGTGGCCAGCATCATGATTATTGTAGTCATTTTTTAGTGACGGATTTGCTGGATCTTGAATTGTTACTGTAGTGCCGTCAGCATAAGTAACTGTATAGTCATAGTAGTAAAGATTCCCTGGTAATGGTAAAGTAATTTCAAAACGTTCATCTTTTGTCTCTGTCAATTCATAAATGGCAGTATCATTATTTAACCCATAGCCAGTATTAAACATTCCATCTTTATACTCGTAAGCATTATATACTTTTGCTTGTGAAAAATCTAAAGTCTGAGTATAGTTTTTAACCGCTTCATCATCTTTAGAATAGAATTGTAAATTTCCTGAAACAGTTACCTTGACCGCATCCTTGATATCTTGATCTTCGTATACAAAAGTTGTTATATAATCACCATCATATGCTGGATTAATGTTTTCTTCTACTGTCACACCGGCTTGATAAGTAGATTCTCCAGGATATTCATAACCCCATAAAATATCTTTAACAAATGTTGTAAATGCATCTCTCCATACGCCCCAGTCATGTGAACCGTATTTTAAATCATAAAAATGCTCTACTCCCAGCTCTTCTAAATATTCATGTGCTCTTACTGTCTTCCCTCTGTTAAATGCTGAATCTCCAGATTCCTGCGTCGCCTGAATAGCCATATCTAGATTCCCGCCAGTTAGATATACTGTCTTTGTTTTTAATAACTCCCAGTCTTTACAAATCAGTGGATCTGCTGTCCCTGAAAAATTTCCATACGCTCCAAACATGTCTGTATAACTGAACATGATTGTCCCTGTTGTCAATGCTCCCATTGATAGACCACACAGCGCTCTGTCCTCCACTTTCGTAGATACGCTGTATCTCTCTTCAATCAGCGGAATGATATTTTCTTTGAAATTTTTCGCAATTAAATCATAATCCCATCCAAAGTGACTGTTATCCATTGTTACAACAACACTTTCTGCTGCTTCTTTTTCCGCAAGGATATTATCCATAATATTTGGCAATGAACCAATTTCCATCCATTCGGCTTCATTTCCGCCACCGCCATGTGATACATAAATCGTTTTATATGTTTTTGAAGGATCATAGTTGTATGGTAGATAAACACCTAATGACTGTGTTTCTTCATCTGTGTTATGTGCATCCTTGTATTCAATAAATTCATATTTCCCTGTTTGACCGTCAGCTCTTGGATAAATATACTCCTGTCCTGCTGTTGTATTTTCACTGTTTCCAACATAGAAAACACTGTGTCCCGAATCATGATCAGTTAAGCTGTTTTTCTTTGATGGATTTACCGGATCCTGAATCGTAACTTTTGAACCGTCACTATACTCTACTGTATAATCATAAAAATACTGATTGCCCGGTAACGGCAGTGTAATCTCGAATCTTTCGTCTCCTGTTTCCTCCAGTTCATAAATGGGTGTATCGTTATTTTGTCCGCCGCTTACATTGAACATTGCGTTATCCTTATCATAGTCATAAGCACTGTAAACCTTGGCTCCGGTAGGATCAGCTGTTTTTTCATAATTTTTAACAACCGGATCATTTAATGAGTAAAACTGAAAATTACCTGAAACTGTTACTCTTTCTGCGTCACGTGCATCTTTGTCTTCATAAACAAAGGTTGCGGTATAATCGGCATCCCAGTCTGGATTAGTATTTTTCTCTACCGTTACGCCCGGACTATATACAGCATTTTGAGCCGTTAATGCGGTAATACCATTGGACATTAGCATAGTTCCTGATAATGCCACTGACAATAACAAATTCTTTTTATTCATATTATCCCTTCCTTTCACTAACATTCTATCCGAAGAAGGAATAAGAACGCCACATTCCTTTATGCAAGCTGCTTTCATTTTTTGCAAGCAGGTTTTATAATTTGAAAGAGCATGCGGGCAGAAAAGTTAATATATTCATTAATTATATAAGCTAGTAGAATATCAAGTTGCAATATATTTACACTAAGATAATTATATCATGACTCATTTTTTATTATTTCAACCATGAGATTCTTTCCTAAAATAAACTCACAGCGATCAACACGCATTATTGTAAAATACTACAATAATTGAATTATTAAAAAAATCGTAAAAAATTATAGCGAACCGAATAAGTTGTCCAACCTATTCGGTTCACTTTTTATATGTCCAAACTTACGAATAAACAAAGAATAGTGGTACTATGTCACATATGGGTTTATATGCACTTAATCCTACTCCTAAGCAACGTTATAACTCTTATAAGGGGGAAATGAATGGAACTTGTAAGAACTTACTTCTTGATAAACGAGAGAATAAGTATATTAGAAAAACATATTTTAATAGAAACCTTAAAACTACATCGGTTAATCAAAAATGGACAACTGATGTTTCTGATTTTAAAACAGCTATGAGTAAATTATATTTATCTCCAATTTTAGATATGCATAGTAGAAAAATCGTAGGATACGATATATCAACTACACCAAGTCTATTTCAAACATACCGAATGTTAGATATGGCTTTCTCTAAATTTTTCCATAGTAATCAAGGATGGCAGTACCAACATTTCTCATATTAAAATAAATTAAAAGAAAAAGGAATTACTTAATCAAAGTCTCGAAAGGGAACGGTCAGGATAATTTACTAATAGAAAACTTCTTGGAAAAAATGAAGAATGAAATGTTTTATGGATTTGAAGATACATTCAAATCATTAGAAGAGTTAAAACAAGCTATGATAGATTATATCGAATACCATAATAATTCTATAATTACAGTAAAAAGAAAAGGCTTAACCCCTATACAAATTAGGAATCAAGCCTTACAGTTAATTTAAATTATTTTTTGTCCAACAAAGGCAGTTCACTATAAAAATTACGACTTTTTTAAATATGGATTATTTAGGCGTTCTTCACTTAACGTAGAGTTTGGTCCATGACCAGGATAAATAACAGCATCAAAATCATATTCCTTTATTTTATTTATGCTTTCGATTGTTTCATACTTTGATGAATTTGGAAAATCAAAGCGTCCAATTGACCCTTTAAACAATACATCTCCAGAAAAAATTATATTTTCATCTTTTAAATAAATCATTGACGATCCTGGACAATGTCCTGGTAAATGTAGCCATTGTACATCAAAATCCCCAAACTTCATCTCCTCATGGCTTGACTGAACTGGTGCTTTAACAGTAAAAGGATTTTCATACACTGATAAATTTAACTGAGGATTATCTAGCATTTCTAAATCGTCTTGATGAAGATAGATAGGACAGTGGTAATGTTCGTATAAATAGTCAACCGCACCAATATGATCGAAATGTCCATGAGTTAATAAAACAGCTTCTGGAACTAGTTCATTTTCCGTCAAATAATGCACAACTTTCTTACCATTAGCTCCAGGATCAATGATTAAGCAATGATGATTCTCATCACTTACCACATAGCCATTAGTTTGCATATTACCTAGCAGTAATGTTTTTATTTTCATCTTCTTCCTCCTATAAAGAAAAAAAGCCAATAAGGCTTATTTCTTTTCTTTATGTACAGTTTTTTTATTACATCTTGGACAGTATTTGTTGATTTCCATTCTATCTGGATGATTTCTTTTATTTTTTGTGTTGATATAGTTTTCTTCACCACATTCAGTACATTTATAAATGATATTTTCTCTCATTAGTTACACCTCCATTAGTAAACTTCCGTCTAATATATTATCATAGTATTTAAATAATTACTAGCACTTTTTTTAATTTGTTGAGTGATACTTCTCCCAGTAACGATCAATTACTGCTTGAGCAACGATCGGAGCAGAACTAGATCCGCTTGTTGCAGTAGTTTGTCGATAACTCATACAAGCAAAAGCAACTTCTGGTCTAGAATCCTCCGTTGTTTGCACATAACCTATTTGTAAATGATTAGGATAATCGGTTGTTCCAGTCTTACCATCATCAGTTGTATAATCTTCTGCTGTTCCGGTTTTAGCATAAGTTACATATGGTTTTGAATTCCAAGAATGTGCAGTTCCTTCAGTTCGGGTAACACAAGCTCTCATTCCTTGTTTAATTTGGCTAAACGCCGTCGCTTGATTACTAACATCATCTAATACATTTGTATTTGCCTCATAATTAACTTGTATTTCTCCATCCTCATCAGTAGTATATGAGTCTAAAAGTAAGTGGGGCTGGATTCTTTTCCCGCCATTAGCCAATGTACATGCGTATTGTGCTAATTGAATATTTGTGTAAGTATCATACTGACCAATCATTGCATCTAATAACAACCCACCTGTACGTTGTTTTCCTCGATATCCTAATGCTTCATTTGAAACATCTAATCCTGTTTTAACTCCTAACCCTAACTCACCTAAATCATTTCTTAAAGTATCAAAAGCTTCTTCATTTATTTTCAACGGCCCATCATAAACATAATTTGCCCCACCTAAAAGCATTGCTATCCTAAACATATAAACATTTGATGAATAAGCCAGAGCATCAACTTCATTAATAGTTCCAAAAGATTTCCAAGACTTTTTAGCTTTTGTTCCTTTAATTTTGATTGGCTCATCAACAAAATAAGTGTTTGGTCCAATTACTCCTTCTTTGAAACCAGTATAAATTGAACCTCCCTTAATTGTTGAACCGATTTTATTTGCATCTAGGTAATTCCCTGAAGCATAATCACTAACTTCACCAGTTGCTTTATCGATTGTTTTGCCGGCCATTACAATAATTTCACCCGTATATGGATCCATTAGAATAAAAAACATTTTATTAAAATATTTATTACTGCTATTACAAGCTTTTAATTCCTCTTCGATTTTTTGATTAGCTAATTGTTGAAGTTCCCAATCAATTGAAATACGAATATTTGAACCTGCAGTTCCTGCTTTAGTACTTGTTATTATTGGGTTTCCTGAGCTATCATAATTTAAGGTATAGGTACTATCATTCCCTCGTAAAATATCTTCATACTGCTCCTCTAAGCCCGAAGTTCCTACTCTAGAATCATTTTGGTATCCCAATGCTAATAATTCATTTTTTAATTCTACAGGTAACCCTTGTTTTTTAGTCGTCACTTTGCCTAAAACTGAAGCAAACTCTGTTGAATTTGAATATTGACGTGCCCAATCTGTTGTAACTGTCACCCCGGGTAAGATATCTGCATTTTCACCAATAATACTAGCCTCCTCATCAGTTAAACCTTCAGCCAAAATTGACGAACCACTCGTACAATTTTGCATCAAGTATAAAAAGTGAGTATATTTTAATGTTGCTTCATCCATATATTGACTAATTAATTCATCAGTAATTCTCTCTAATTTAAGACTATATAATCTTTTGTCTGCATTTTCTTGAGCTTTGATTTCTTCTTTTTCTTTATCGCTAATCAATCCGTCAGCAACATCTTTAAAAGCTAAAATAAAATAATCCTTTTTTGCTCGATCAGAAATGATTTTTTTATCATTTACATCAATATTGATATTTTTTGCTAAAAAAGCAGCTGATTCTTTTAAAACATCATTATCAATTTTTTTAGGTGCATAATATGTTGCACAAATTACACTTGTATTTTCCACTAATTTTACATATTCACGGTCAACAATTTCTCCTCTAGGAGCATCACTCGTATATGTAGTAGTACCATATTGTTCCAGCTTTACTGCCAATTCATCAGCCTGTTTAAATTGTATAATTCCTAAACGTATTGCCATTACGGAAGTAACAGCAATAACAAAACAAAGTAGTCCGATTAATCGCCGACTAACAATGTTATCTTGTAAATTTTTTTGTTCACGTTCTTGTTCTGACGCCCCATAAAAACGTACCTTAGGTATTTTATTTCGAAAATTAAATGCCATTTCTACGCCTCCTTATCATTTGTTCATTATAAAACAAATTTACTTGTAAGTAAATTAAAAACAAAATTTACCACAAAGTAAAAATAACTGCCATAATTTTATTAAAATATTTTATGACAAAATAGGTTTTAAAAATTAAAATATCATTGATTAAAGACAAAACATGTTACTAATTTCCTAATAATAAAAAATATTAATACAACAATTAGAGATATCATCCTATTCGTTATTAATTATAAACTATAATAATTAGATAGTACATTAAAATATTATTAATAAAAAATAAAGGAAGTGATTACTCACTTCCTACTCGAATTCATTATTCTTCGCTACTTCTCTTATCCAGTTAGCACTCTTCTTTTCAATTCTCTTGTATCCCTGATCTAATGCTACACGAATGAATCCGTAACGATTTTTAAAAGCATTTGCCCATGACCAGTTGTCTATTACTCCCCAGTAATGATATCCTAAACAGTTTGATCCATCTTCTATTGCTTTTGCAATCCATTCCAGATGATCCCTTACAAATTCTATTCGATAATCATCCTGTACCGATCCATTTTCATCCATATATTTTTCTTCTCCTTCTACCCCCATTCCATTTTCTGATATGAAATAAGGCAGATCCGGACATTCATTTTTAATCTTCATCCCAAAATCATAGATTCCTTTCGGATAAATCTCCCAGCCACGGTGTTCGTTCATTCTTCTCTCTGGCCAGATATATGGTTTCGCTATACATGGCAATCCATTTTCATCAAATTTCTGATCTGGTGCCTGAATTCTTGTCGGCTGGTAATAATTAAATCCCAACCAATCTACTTTTCCTCCAGCTAAGATTGCTTCATCTCCAGGGCGACGATTCATTTTGATCTTCCATTCATTTTCTACTGTATCAATTACATCCTTTGGCAGATGTCCGTGTGCTACTACATCTAACCACCAGCGGTTATGCAACCCGTCTGTCATTCTTACTGCTTCCAGATCCTCTGGACTTGGATCTTCTTTTGTATATGGTGGTGCAAAGCAGTTGATCATCCCTATCTTCGCTCCTTCAACCATTTTCCCTCTAGCCTGCAGTTCTCTAAAGTTCATTACTGCTAGACAGTGTGCTAATGTGATATTATATTGGACATCCAATGAACGTTTAATGTTCTTTTCATAGGGAAACCAAACCCCATGCAAATATTGCTGTTCTGGTTCAACGATTGGCTCATTGAATGTAAACCAATATTTAACTTTGCCACCAAATTCCTCCATTGCCTTTTTAACAAAATTTGCATAAGCTTCAACAACTTCACGATTAGCCCAACCACCACGTTTATATAAATATTCAGGCATATCGAAATGATACATGTTCATAAAGATATCGATTCCGTTTTCATTGGCACAATCGATCAGTTTATGATACCATGCAGCTCCTTCTGGATTAATATTTCCATCCTGATCAAGCAGTCTAGTCCACTGCATTGATGTTCTAAAAGATTTAAAGTTCATTGATTTGAACAGTTTTATGTCTTCTTCATAACGGTGATACATATCATTTCCGACATATGAGCCAACATTGTTATGAAAAGCATTGATTTCCTGGTCAGACCACATGTCCCAGTATGATCTTAGGCGACCACCAACGTTATAAGCACCTTCAGTTTGCGGACCAGATAAAGCCGCCCCAAAGAAAAAATTGTCTGGTAATTTGATTGTCATTTTCATTCTCCTTTATTCGTATATATTTATATTGTAATGGCTATCAAGACTATTTACAACAAAAAAATAAGTAGGATAGATAATTTATCCTACTCATCGTCAACAGATAATATCGCCATGAATGCCTCTTGTGGAATTTCAACATTTCCAACTGCCTTCATTCGTTTTTTACCTTCTTTTTGTTTCTCTAGTAATTTCTTTTTACGAGAAATATCGCCGCCATAACATTTTGCCAATACATTTTTACGCATCGCCTTAATTGTAGTACGGGCAATTATTTTCCCTTGTAGTGCTGCTTGAATTGGCACTTCAAACATTTGTTTTGGAATAATTTCTTTTAATTTTTCACAGATAATTTTTCCTCGTCCATATGCAAAATCCTTATGCACAATTGTTGAAAGTGCATCAACGACTTCTCCGTTCAATAAAATATCCATTTTTTGAAGTTTGCTAGTACGATAGCCAATCAATTCATAATCAAGAGATGCATAGCCTTTAGTACCTGATTTTAATTTGTCAAAAAAATCATATACAATTTCAGATAAAGGAATTTCATAAATTACATTACGTCGAGTATCATCAATATATTCAATATCCTGATATTCTCCACGTTTAGATTGACATAATTCCATGATAACCCCTACGTATTCGTTTGGAGTCATAATAGAAGCTTTAACATAAGGTTCTTCAATATGATCAATTACTTGCGGCTCAGGCATCATCGCTGGATTATCAACGATTACTTCACTACGATCTGTCAAATAGCAATGATAAATAACTGATGGTGCCGTTGCAATTAAATCAAGATCAAATTCTCTTTCTAAACGTTCTTGAATAACATCCATATGCAACAAGCCTAAAAAACCACATCTAAATCCAAATCCTAATGCTTGTGAGGTTTCTGGATCAAACATTAATGATGAATCACTTAATTTCATTTTTTCTAACGCTTCCCGTAAATCTTTATAACGAGCGTTATCAACAGGATATAAACCACAATATACCATCGGATTTAATTGGCGGTATCCGGGTAATTGAATATTAGACTCATTTTCAACTGTAGTTACAGTATCCCCCACATGAATATCCTGGATGGATTTTATTGAAGCGGCAAACCAGCCTACTTCACCTACCACTAACTGTTCTTTTTTTACTTCACGAGGAGTTCTTACACCTAATTCAGTTACTTCATATGTTGCTCCTGTTGCCATAAACTTCACATGATCTCCAACGTTAATAGTTCCTTCTTTAACCCTAACAAATACAATTACTCCGCGATAACTATCATAATAAGAATCAAAAATCAAAGCTTGTGTTGGATTATTCACATCTCCACTAGGAGCAGGAAATTCCTGTACAACTTTTTCAAGAACTTCTTCAACATTTAAACCGCTCTTTGCTGAAATCAACGGTGCATGATCTGCCGGCAAACCAATAACTTCTTCAACTTCACGTATAACTCGTTGCGGGTCAGCACTTGGCAAATCGATTTTATTAATAACTGGCAATATTTCTAAATTATTATCTAGAGCCAAATACACATTTGCCAACGTTTGTGCTTCAACTCCCTGCACTGAATCAACAACTAATATTGCACCTTCACAAGCAGCCAACGATCTCGATACCTCATAAGTAAAGTCGACATGGCCTGGTGTATCAATTAAATGTAACAAATATGTTTGACCATCTTTAGCAGTATAATTCAGTTGAACTGCGTTTAATTTGATGGTAATTCCTCTTTCTCGCTCTAAATCCATACTATCGAGTAACTGTGCCTTCATTTCACGATCTGCGACAGCTCCAGTTATTTGCAAAATTCGATCTGCTAGGGTGCTTTTACCATGATCGATATGTGCGATAATTGAAAAATTTCTAATTTTACTTTGATCAATAGTCATTTTTTCACCCACTTTCGTTAAATCATTATAACAAATAAGCCGGTTAAACTCAAATGATATTTAATCATAGTTTTTGAAATATTTATCTAATAAAGAAACTCGTTCTGCAATTACTTCAATTGAAGTAATTTGTTTTGACTCGGCACATTCTAATGTTCTCGAATGCAGTCTTCCTTTAACTGCAATCATGCATCCTGGTCTTGCACAATCAATAATCATTTCAGCGATACCGCGCCATAAACTTACAACAATGTAATCATTTTCAAATGCACCAAGACTATTTTTAAAACCTTGTTCGATTTGAATAGTTGCATTTGCTACTTTTACACCTCCAATCGTTGTTTTCATTTCCGGGATATCTACTAATCTCCCTACTAATGCTACAGTATTTAACATTATTTACCCCTCCTTTATGACAAAATTATAGGCATAATTATAAAAAGATTACAACACTGTAAAATTAACCATAATTAACGACATTGTCAAAATGGGTCACTGGTGAAACTTTTTCTTTCAGATGTGTAGCAAAAGTTAACAGATATGCTTAAATAGACTATATCAGTCTATAAAAAATTGTCGAAAAAAATATACATATTTTGCAAAAAAAGTCCATCTTATCCCTGTTTCGCCCAAAATAACTACTATATTTATTTTTATATAATATTTTTCAATACCTCCAATAACAAAAAAAACTCTATAAAAATAGAGTTTAATATTCCCAAATTAAGATTCATTTTTTATTATTCCCACCCCATCATAATGAGGACAATATAAAAAAGATATTTTCTTATACTTTCTTAAACACAGAAATAAATATATTTTTGATTATGCTCCATTATAGTACCTTAACTCATCTTGCTTGTACATACTTTATCTTTAGAATTCCAATTTATTTTGCTAGAGTTCAATTAATATTAAATTGGGCTAAATATTTAGTTAACATCTTATCTAAACAAAACTAATTATTGTAATACTTGTATCTATTTTTTCCGCCTTCTTTTGCTTGATACAACGCTTTATCTGCTTTTAAATATAAAGTATTCATATCTCTACCATCAATAGGTGCTAGTGCTATTCCAATAGAAGCTTGGATGTTTATCTGATCCTTTTCACTTTGATAATACAAATCTAATTGTTGAAGAAGTCTGGATATTAAACGATTAAAAAGCTTGATGTCTTGAATATTTTTTACAAAAACCACAAATTCATCTCCTCCAAAACGTGAAATAATAGCATCATCACAAAATGAATTTTTCAAAACATTTGCTACATCAACTAATGCTTGATCACCAGCTAAATGTCCTAAAGAATCGTTAAGATTTTTAAAATTATCTAGATCAATTAATAAAAAAACCGCCTGCTGTCCTTGAGGTACTTCTTGTAAATATTCATTAATATGTGTTTTACAATAATATCGATTATATAGTCCAGTTAACTCATCTGTATTTGCTTTTAGCTTTAATCTTTCTATTTGCTCTTTTTCACTTTGATTTAATAAATATTGTTCTGTGGTATCTGCAACCATCATTAATATGATTTTTGTATCTTCATCATAAATATAATAGTGTATTGTTTTTTGGTGAAATTCTCCACAACTATCCAAAATTCGTATATTACAAAAATAGTCGCCATCTTTTTGCAAAGTTAAAAAAATATAATCGAGATTCATTTTAGTTTGAGCTACTTTGCGATCTTCTATAACCACCTGACTTTCAATAAATGTATCTAAGGCATCTTTATAATCAAATTCATTTTCATTAAAAATTAGTTCCTTCATTCCTTCAGTAACAAATTGTAAATATTTGCCACTATCGCAATCAATATAACAGAGCGATTCAAAATTCTTTTGTACATATTTTGTAATTACCGTTTGAAATACATCGTCTTTATCGATTTTTTTAATTAGAATTAAAATACGGTCTTCTAATGCTTTAGGAACCATTAAATGGATCCGATACCAGCCATAAAGAAAATGCTCTGTTTTTTCACGGATATCGATATGTGCATTCTTTTTTTGAAAAACAAGTTCTTTTAAATGGTTAAATGATAAAAAACTATTAAGATATTCTAATTCAGAAATGTCACTGCATCTCTGCATAAATAAAGATAAAAATTTGTTATAAGACATATCATGAATTGATAA
This sequence comes from Erysipelatoclostridium sp. MSK.7.34, assembly GCF_019041935.1. Taxonomy (NCBI): domain Bacteria; kingdom Bacillati; phylum Bacillota; class Erysipelotrichia; order Erysipelotrichales; family Coprobacillaceae; genus Thomasclavelia; species Erysipelatoclostridium sp. MSK.7.34. The sequence continues at coordinate 50,536 of NZ_JAHPYJ010000017.1, read as the reverse complement.
ATTTTCACCTTTAATAGCAGATATGTTTTGTGTCATTATATCTATATCAAAAATATAAGCATTTTCCTCGATAATCGTTGAGAGTATTGCATCACTATCAATAAAAAACTCCATATTTCGTTTTTGTTCTTGAATGTCCATAATTCCCATTAAAACTTTAGGACTATAGTTCATTTGTGCTAGTACAAAAACAAGTCGTATCCATGAATACCCATCATTACTATTATGAATACGAACATCAATCGTCACTTTTTGTTTTTTTGCTGAAGATAATTCATTATAAGTTTCACAAATGATAAGATGATCCATAGAATAAATATATTTTTTTATAAATTCAAAAAAATTAATTCCCGAAAATATGGATAAATATTTATCTTTTCGTTGAAAAACAATCTCCATCGTATTCGTAACCGGATCAATTTCACATAATTCATCGTATATATCCATATAATAGCGTGAATATTCTTTAAATAAAAGTTGATCTTGAATTTGATAATCAAATGAGAATGGTTCGAAACGGAAAATTAAATTACTAATATCTTGATGATACCCTTCCAATCGATAACATTGTGTAAAATTAGTATTGAGATACCCGCCACATCGTATATACATCCAGCCATTTTCAGGATGTTTCCAAGGATATTCGACTTCTGCCTTATTCCCACTTATTAAACGTTCAACTGCTTCCTCTACATAAGAAACATAAGCTGGATGTATTCGTTCTACCCAAAATTGATAAACTTCCTCCGGCGAATAAGAATCCGCTACTCCTAACAGTAATTTCATATGAGTATTACCAAACATTTTAGGGTCATTCTTTTTATTATGAGACAATTCAATAACCCAAATTCCAATTTTAGCATTTTCCAGCATATTATCTATTAATAAATTTTCCATTAAAATTCTCCCAATTAAAATTATTTATTAAACTTATTTAGCATCTTGCTTGTAAAATCATTTGAATCAATAGGACGACTATAATAGTATCCCTGTCCATAATCACAACCAATTTCTTTAACCAATAAATCATCTTCACTTGTTTCTACTCCTTCAATAACAGAAAAGATAGAAAGTTTCTTAGATAGTTGAACAATTTCCTCCATTATTAAACGTGCATTTTGATTTCTAGTATCCTTTATCTCAACTAAAAAGCTACGATCCAGTTTTAATTCATCAATATTTAATTTTCCTAAAGTATTTAATGAAGAATATCCTGTTCCAAAGTCATCCATAGATATTTTAAAACCAATATCTCTTAATTCTGTTAATTTTTTATTTAAGTCATCTACATTTTCGATTGCAATTTCTTCCAGAATTTCTAAAGTAATTAATGATGCTGGAATATTATATCTATCTAATATTCCACAAAGATTCTTTACGTATCCAATTTCATAAAGTACTAATTTTGATTGATTAATTGCAATCGGAATAGCTTGATATCCTTCGTCAATCCATTGGCGAAGCAATTGGCAAACCTTTTCAACCATATACATATCTAAATTAACACAAAATCCATTCTGTTCAAAAATTGGGATAAATTGTGAGGGAAAAATTGTAGTCCCATCGTTTCTTATCCAACGTACCAAGGCTTCAGCACTAGCAAGAGAATTAGTTTTTAAATCTATTTTTGGCTGTAAATACAATTTAAACTCACCGTTTTCTATGGCTTCGTACATATGCCTTTCGATATAGTCATTCATTTTTTCTTGCTCATGTAAAGCCGCATCGAAAAACCACAGCGGTATTTTAAAATTATTTTTCGATATTTCTAAGGCAAACATTGCATGTGTCATTGACACTTGTAGTTCCTGCTTGTCTGTAGCTGTTGCAATACCACAACTCATAGTAATTCTATAATTACTATTAGAATCATTCGATGACGTTCTGATTTTTTCTAAAATTTCTTTAAGACGAACTTCAAGAATGTTTTTTTCAGTCTCTAATAAAAACATATAAAAAACATCAGCACTATCACGACAGACAAGTTCACCATCTTTGATATTATCATTTAAAATTCTTCCAATGTAGCACAGTAACCTATCTGCTTGTTCTTTTCCAAAAATCTCATTTATAAATTTAAATTTACGTACATTTAGTGCAGCAATTGCATATTCAGAATGTTCTTCAATATGCTGGTGTGCCAATTCCCCAAAACGATTTAAATTATAAATTCCTGTTAGACGATCTAAATATGCAAAATCCATTAATTGCTGGTTATTCTTTTTCATTGTCCGATAACCATAAATTAAAAGATAACCTACTAGTAACACTATAATGACAAAGAAACAAGCTACTGCATAAGCAACCGAGTAAATCCCACTATTACTATTTTGAACAGAGTTAATACAAAACAAATACCATTCATTAACATCAAGCGGTTCTAAAATTGAATGATACTCTTTTCCTTCATAGGTAAATGTAAAACGGACTATTTCAGAATTTTTCATACTTTTTTTAATTTTTGTTAATTCATCTCCAGACAAATACGGTTCTTTAAATATATCAGTCTTTTTTTCTTTAACAACTGCATGTGAGGAACGAATCAAAAATTTCCCATTCACATCCAATAAATGGATATAAGCACTCCCATTTAAGACCTTTTCGCCATCTATAATTTCTGAAAATATATCAACAACACTACTAGCAATCATAGCTCCAACAATTTGTTTATTTCGATATACTGGAACGCCAAAAGTAAAAACCTCTTCTTCGGAAAAATCACCATAGAATGGTTCTGAAACATTTTCCTTTCCCCGCAAAGCTTTACGAACAACTTCTTGTACTTCAGGCTGTAGCGACGATAAATGAATATCACTAGAAATAATATGATCACCTGTAGATAGTGTTCCCATTTCATCATTGTAAAAAAAAGCAACTGTCAAGAAATCATTTTCAATATATGCCCTTTCCAAAATGGAATCAAAATCAGCAGACTCATCCAAATTAGAATTTCCAATAATGCTTGCGACGGTATTTAACATTTGAAAATTATTATTAATTTGTTTATCTAATCTCTTTTTATAATTATCTGTTTCTTCAATCATTCTTTCATCGGTTGAACGATCAAAAGCTGTTCTTATCACATAGAAAAATCCAGCTCCAATTGATGCTAAAAATATCCCAATAATGACTGCAAAAATAATTATTTTTCTAAGACTTTTCTTAACTTTATCTTCATACATGATTTTCGCTTCCTATCACAAACTTGAAATTTTACGTATGTTATTATACCAAAAAATGAAATTATAACAACTGTTGAAAATAAAAATATACCTCATTTAATATTGCAATATTTTTATTGTATCTTGTATATAATTATTGCCCAATTACAAGTAACTCATAAAAGAATCATATACCAACTATATAATAATTTTATAAAATCTTCAAAACTAATTTTACAAATATCTTATTATTGCTCTAATCTATAATTATCTAATAAATTTACCAATATATACTGAAAAAGAAGGCAATTTAGCCTTCTTCTACAACAACATATGCAATTGCATAATCATTTTCATGAGCGATTGAAATAAAAGTATTAGGATAATTAATTTTTGGCTTGCCGTTTTTATCATTTAATATCTCAATATCATGAAAAGACAGCATGCCATGTTCAATCCCATGAGCCTTAAAAAAAGCTTCTTTGGCAGCAAAACGTCCACCCAAAAATTCTTTTTTTTGTTTTAAAGAATTTTTATTTTTAAAAATTAAAAATTCATTTTTTGTTAATAGTTTTAAAACAAAACATTCATTATCTAAATTCAGCCGATTTAGATCAACAATATCACAACCAATACCACTTATCATTGTTAGTCTTTAAACTTCTTTTCATACAAACTCATTAATTCATCCAATGACATATCATCATCAATTTCATCAATCAAAGAGTTTTGTTTTTCAACATCGTTAGTACCAAAATCTAATTTGAACTCACCAGTTCGCTCCTCAATAATTTTAAGCTGATCCTGTTCTTCTTCCACAATTTTAGCTATATTACGTAAATTATCTTCTACTGTAGACAAATCTTCAATAACTTTTTTTTCTTTAGGTTCATCATTAATAGTTGTCAGTTTTGCTTCTGATTCAACTTGTTCCTTTTCCTCATAATTTCCAAAAAAAGGACTAATTACAGGAACTAATTGATCAACATTTTTACGTTTTTTAGGTTTTGAAGAAGTTGTTGGCTTTACAGCTTTTTTATCATTTTTTCCTTTTGTAATTCCCATCATTGGTGAAATAACTTCACTCATTTGGTAAATTTGACGAGGTTTTTCTTCTACCTTAGGCTTTGCCTCAACAACCTTAGTTTTTTCTTTAGTCTTTGGGGTAGGCGTTACAGTCACTTCTGGCTCCTCTTTAAATTCTTCATCATATATTAATGGCGTGCTAAATTTTTCCTTACGTCGCTGTTCAACGACAGGATCCACTTCAAAAATATCTTCATCTTCTTCATGCTTTTTAAATAAGCCTCTAAACATCACTGTTTCCCCCTTTTCTAGAAAAATGAATCTCCAATACTATATTTATCTTTATCTAAAACTAATATACCTCTAATTTGGGGAGCATTAGGCAGTCCTAACTCTCTTGCTGAACAAATCATCCCGTTAGAATCAATTTTACGTAGTTTTGAAGGTTTAATAACCAATCCACTAGGCATAACTGCGCCAATAGTAGCTACTACCACTCTTTGCCCAACTTCAACATTAGGGGCACCACATACAATTTGTGTAGTAGTATTCTTTAAATCAACCTGACAAATATGTAAGTGGTCAGAATCTGGATGTTCTTCCATTGCAGTTACTTCACCAACAATAAAACGAGGTTCTTTGTCTAAGACAACCGGATCAAGTCCGTGAGTTGTTAAAAGTTCATTAAATTTTTCAATTTGATTATCTGAAAAATTAACTAGTCCAGTATTTAATTCTCCCAAATAATTACTAGCATTCAACAAATTAAAACCAAGTATCCTATTTTTACTATCTTTCAATACGACTAAATCATCATATTTATCATAATCAAAGGTCCTACCTTCTCCACATCGTGCTAATAAAATATCACCAACATGTTTTAAATTATAAAATCCATGAAATATCATTCCTACACCTCTTATTTTAACGTATCAATAAACGCCTGTATTTCTTCTTTAGTCTTACGTAACTTACTTACAAAGCGTCCACTTTCTTCTTTATCGTTATAAGCTACAAAAGAAGGAATACCTAAAATATCCTGATCCTTACACAAATCAATCATATTGTCACGATTAATCATATAAAACTTGTATTCAGGATTGGCATCAACAATATCGCCAATGAACGGTTTTACAAACATACAGTCAGGACACCAGTCTGCTGTAAACATTATAATCGTTTTACCTACACGAATATTGTCAAATTCTTCGATTGTTTTAATTTCTACTAATTTATCCATTTTTACGATACCTTGCTACCAATTTATAAATTGGCCCTTTCTCACAAAATTTCCGCTCATACTCAGTCATAATATTGATTTCACTTTCAGGACTGTTATGCAAATCTAAACTAATGTACTCTATATCCATTGGATATTGGTTTAAAGAAATAATCGAATATTCGAACAGTCCACGATTATCACTTTTAAATTCAATATTTCCTTCATCTATTAAAATATCCTTGTATACATCTAAAAATTTACTTGATGTAAGTCGTCTTTTAGCATGCTTACTTTTAGGCCAAGGATCACTAAAATTCAAGAATATTTTATCAACTTCATCTTTTTCAAATACTTGATGCAATTCAATTGCATCGTAATGCATTAAACGCAAATTATTTACTTTTTCTTCACGAGCATTTATCTTATTTATTGCTGCTGCTAAAACACTTGGGTATTTTTCAATACCAACAAAATTTATTTCTGGAAATTGACGAGCATTTTCATAAATAAAATCACCTTTACCCATCCCGATTTCAATATATATTGGATGATTATTTCCAAAAATATCTTTCCATTTATTTTTACAATTTTCCGGCTCCAATATTACAAAAGATTTATTTTCTTTCATAATATCATATGCTTTTGGATTATTTCTTAAACGCATTATTACTCCCCTTTACATATAAAAATATTCTATCATAAATCCTCCATCAAGTCGACTAATTCCTCATTAGATAATTCTCGAAAATCACCCAATGCTAAACTCCTATCCAGTTCAAGATTGCGGATCGATAAGCGTTTTAAATATATTACCTCTTTACCACAAACCTCAACCATCTTTTTTACTTGATGAAACTTTCCTTCAAATATTTCAATTCTAACATCACAACTATCATTGTTTTTATTAATAATTTCTAGGTTGGCAGGTTTACAGTGATAGCCAGTATTTAAAATAATCCCATCTTTAAATGCCTGAATATCTTGTTCATCCATAACTCCCGCAATATTTGCAAAATATATTTTTGAATGATTTCGACTAGGGGCTAATAATTTATGACTAAAATCACCATCATTAGTAATTAACAATAGTCCTTCTGTATCTAAATCCAAGCGGCCGACAGGAAATAAATCATAATTTTCATAGCCCTCAATCAGTTCTAATACTGTAGGATGAAGATTGTCTTTAGTTGCACTAATATATCCCGCTGGCTTATTCAGCATTATATAGACATATGGCCGGTATTCAATCAACTCATCATCAAATACTATTTCATCAATTTCATGATCAACTTTAAAATCATCTTTCTTTATAATCATTCCATTTACTTTTACAAAACCTTTTCGAATCAGTGATTTTACTTCTTTTCTAGTACCAATCCCATAGTTTGCAAGCAATTTATCAAGTCGCATTACCATATAGTTTAATATACCTTTCTTCTTTGTTATTAGATTGTTTATCTGTTGAAAAAGTCAAATAAACCAATACACTAAATTCACTTTTACTAGTAATACCAGATAGATTTACACCCTTATAAATTCCATTGGCTTTATCTACTACTTCAGGAACTAATGAAAAAATATCTTCCTCAAGAATTCCTAAGGTTGGTAGACTTTCATTATCATCACCAGCAACTTTTGCTATTGCTTGTAAATGATACATATTTATTGTCGGTGTGTCAATAATAACATCATACCGATATTTTTTATCTTCAACTTTATTGACTACTAAACGTATATTAAATTCATTTGTAGCATTCAAAAATTCATTATGATTATCTATTTTATTTTCATATTCTTTATATTGTCGATAAAATTTATTATCGTTATTGTCTTTATTTTTGCACCCTATTAAAACTAGGCAACAAATTAGAATCAAAGCTATTTTTTTCATTTTTATCACCTTTTTTATTATATCACGTTTTTATATGTATACAAAAAATAAAACATATAAATGTCTTTTTGTAAAGCTCATACTTATAACAAAAGACATCACAAAAGTTACTTCTTACCTTTTGTGATGTCATATTAAACTTTCTATTTACATTTAAAAGTTTCACAAGCTGTTTCTTGAATATCTTTCGCTTCGTGACATTTACAATTACAAACTGTAATTTCTTTTGCCTCACAATTACAATCATGATTGTAAACACAAGTATCAACGTGACAACATACACCTTTAGCCATGGAATCACCTCCATAAATAGTTTTAACTAAAATACTAAAAGTATGCGAAAAGAAAAGGATAAATATGATTATTTATCCTCGTACTCAATCAAACAGCTAAAACTATATTCTAATTCACTTGAAAAAGTCATTGCCACTTGATAATGCAGCGATAAAATTTTAGGATTTTTCTTTTCCAAAAAATCATTAATTTCATCTTCTAAATCTAACTCGTGTGTTTTTTCAATAATTTTTACTTTCATAAGATAATTATAAAATTTATCTTATTCCTTTTTTGTCATTATTGGTTGATTTCAACTTTAAAAGTACATTCAAAAATCTCACTAGGATTTAGACTTACTACACCCTCTTTATCCTTAAATTCCCCAGTGAAACCAACATAATCACTATGACCTACCCAAGGTTCAATGGCAATTAGTCCACCCACATGTTTAGCTGCCCAAATACCTAAGTGATTAAAACCTTCCATATGGAATACTAAAGATTTATTGTGATTTAATGACTTCAATGATAATGTTTTTGATTTCACGTCCTTTAAAACAATTGCATCATTATCAAATAATTGCTGACGAACAAAAAATCTCTTTTCGTTATCTAAAAACGGTAATGTTATATCTGACATTCCTTTATGTTCAACATCAATAATTTTTTGATTAACAGTCTCATTCTCACTAAATTCTAAATAGTAATCATTACTTGATTCATTTTCCATAAAAGGACAAGCAAATGCAGGATGACCACCAATTTGGAAATAAATAGTCTGACTATCGGTATTAGTAACTTTACAATTACAGCTAAGTACATTCTTATCCAATTTATAAGTTACATCTAACTTAAATAAATATGGATATTGTTTAGCTATTTCCTCATTTGAAATAAGTGTAAAAACTACTTCTTGATCATTAATTTGATTAGCCTCATATTCACTATGACGTGAAAAACCATGTTGAGTCATAGTATAAGTTTTACCATCAATTCGACACTCATTATTTTGTAGCGCACCTACAATAGGAAATAGGATTGGAGCACTATTCGCCCATTGAATTGGATCACGACGCCACATATAATTAATTTGATCATCCTGCCCAACAATTTTAATAATTTCTGCACCTTTATTAGCTAGAGTAACCTCTAAAACTTCATTCTTTAATGTAATCATACTATCCTCCAATTTTTACATTTCCATCAATCATTACAAAATCAACATTAATTTCTTCATCAAACATAATAATGTCCGCTGTTTTGTTAACTGCAATTTCCCCTAAATCAATTAAATTCAAATTTTTAGCAGGATTATAACTAGCTAAATTAACAGCTTCATTAATTGATAAACCTAAATGTTGATATGCATTCTTTACTGCATTATTCATTGCTAAAATACTACCAGCTAAAGTCCCATCTTCTAAACGAGCTGAATTATCTTTAACAAATACAGCTTGATTACCTAATTTATATTGACCATCTTCTAAACCAGAAGCTTCAATAGAATCAGTGATTAAAATCACTTTATCTAAACCTTTAGCCCTTAAAAGCACTTTTGCAGCTGGATAGCTGACATGAATTCCATCTAAAATCAATTCCGCATAAACTTCATCATGTTCCATGATAGCTCCTACTACTCCTGGATTTCGATGTGTTAATGGTGTCATTGCATTATAAGTATGAGTACCTGAAGTTGCTCCAGCTTTAATTCCAACAACTGCTTCGTCATAAGTTGCATTAGTGTGCCCAATACTTACAACCACACCTTCTTTGACTAAATACTCGATTAACTTATCAGAATCCTTTAATTCTGGTGCTAAACTTAATTTTTTTACAATTTTACCATATTCACCAACTAAACTGCTATAATTTTCAGCTGTAGGTTTGATCATAAACTCTTCAGGTTGAGCTCCTTTATATTTTGTATTAAAAAATGGACCTTCCATGTGTACTCCTAGGATTTTACTTCCTCCAACTTTATCCATGTTATCTCCAACATTTTTAATAGCCGCATAAGTATCTTCTTTAGACATCGTCATCGTTGTAGGTAAAATTCCTGTTACACCTGTTTTTACGGCAGTACTTGTAATTGTATCAAGATCTTCAAAAGTGTTATACATTGTATCACTGCCACCACGCCCATGAGTATGAACATCAATAAATCCTGGTGACACATATCTACCTTTTGCATCAATTACTGTTTCATCATCAGGTTGACGATTAGAAATCTCAGTAATCTTTGTATTTTCTACATATACATTTGCATCTACTACTTGATTTTTTAAAATAACTTTCCCGTTTGTTATACAGTATTTCATTTCTTTTAGTCCTCCTATATCTATATAGTATTATAGCACAATTCTATCTAGATGAAACAAATAAGACTCAAATAAAAAGAAGGTGATTTATTGTAGTCCCATTATTTAGGTATTTCAAATGGTGGAGTTCATTTTATTATGGTTAAACTCACAAGATAACAAAAAAATATTGTGTATAAAAAATTTTTGAAAAGAATAAATTCCACAGTCAATATTAAAAAAGAAATTGTTTAGATAATTCACCAATGAAGAATTCCGTTGGAAAAATGAAATTTTTTATGGTTATGAATATACTTTTAGATCGTTATATAATTTAAAGATTGCAATAGAAGAATGTATAAAACAATACTATACTCAAAAAATAACAACAAAATTAAAAGGATCAACTCCTGTACAATACAGGATCAATCCTTATTAATAGCATAACTAAATTAGTGTCCAAGAAATTGACTTCACTTCAATTTGACCTTCTTTTGAATTATTTATCATGATGATTTAAATCATCAATAATTTTTTCGATTTTATTACCATACTCTAAAGAGGTATCGTTAACAAAAATCAGTTCTGGTACTTTACGAATTGTAAGACGTTTAGCTAATAAAGAACGAATAAATCCTTTAGAACGATTTAATGCTTCCATTCCTTTGCGCGTATCAAAGTCTTTTCCTAAGAAAGTCACATATACTTTAGCAATTGATAGATCAGTAGTCATATCAACTGCAGTAATAGTACAAAAACCTATCTTAGGATCACGTACTTCAACTTGAATGATTTGTGATAACTCGCGTTGAATAATACCATTCATCTTATCCTTTTTAAGAATCATTTAATTCACCTACTTAACTTCGACTTCTTCCATGATATATCCTTCGACAATATCGCCTTCTTTAATATCATTGAAGTTTTCAATACTTAAACCACATTCAAATCCCGCTGCAACTTCTTTAGCATCATCCTGGAAACGTTTTAATGAACCTAATTTTCCTTCATATACAACAACACTATCACGAAGTAAACGGATTCCACAATTACGGCGAATAAAACCATCTGTTACATAACATCCAGCAATATTTCCAACTTTAGAAACTTTAATTACCTGACGAATTTCTGCTTGACCTGTAACAACCTCTTTAATTTCTGGAGCAAGCATACCTTTCATTGCGGTTTCAATCTCTTCAACCATTTTATAGATGATATTGTGTAAACGAATCTCAATTCCTTCTTCTTCAGCCTTTTGACGTACTTTTGCATTTGGACGAACATTAAAACCATAAATAATTGCTTGTGAAGCAGATGCTAATAGAACATCAGATTCTGAAATTCCTCCAGCTGTAGAACGAATAACATTTACTCTTACACCATCAACATCAATTTTTTCTAATGAAGCTTTAACTGCTTCAGCAGTACCTTGGACATCAGCTTTAACAATAATGTTTAAGTCAATCATTTCGCCCTCTTTGATTTGAGAGTATAAATCATCTAATGATAAGGCAGCTCCTGAACTACGCTCTTTATCTTGTTTCGCTTTTAATCGTGTTTCACCAACACTACGAGCTTGTTTTTCGTTTTCAAAAGCCATAAACTTATCACCAGCGACTGGAACGTCATTTAAACCCGTAATTTCAACTGGAGTAGCGGGAAGTGCTTCTTTAATAATTTTTCCACGATCATCAAGCATTTGACGAACACGTCCAAATGATGTTCCAACTACAATTGGATCTCCCGCTCTTAAAGTACCATTTTCAACAAGTAACGTTGCAACTGGTCCACGCCCCTTATCTAGTTTACCTTCAACTACACTGCCATATGCATAACGATTAGGATTTGCTTTTAAATCTGCTAATTCTGCAACAACAGTTAAAGTTTCTAGCAATTCTTCAATTCCAATTCTTTTTTTAGCAGAAATTTCACAGTATACTGTATCTCCACCCCAATCTTCAGGAAGCAGACCATGCTCAGCCATTTCTCCTTTGATTCTTTCAGGATCGGCACCTTCTTTATCAATTTTATTAATCGCAACGACAATTGGTACACCTGCTGCTTTTGCATGATCAATTGCCTCTTTTGTTTGTGGCATAACACCATCATCAGCTGCTACTACAATAATAACAATATCAGTTACTTGAGCTCCACGAGCACGCATAGCAGTAAATGCTTCATGGCCCGGTGTATCTAAGAAAGTAACTTTTTTTCCATTAACTTCAACTTGATAAGCACCGATATGTTGTGTAATCCCACCAAATTCACCTTCTACAACCGCAGACTTTCTGATTGTATCTAACAATGTAGTTTTACCATGATCAACATGTCCCATAATTGTAACTACTGGACAACGAGGCTGTAAATCCTTCTCATCATCCTGAATATCAATTTCCTCAAAATTCACTTCACTAACTTCAACATGTTTTTCGACTTCAAAACCATATTCAAGACAAATTAATTCTACTTGCTCATCATTTAAAGATGAATTAATAGTTACCATCGTTCCTAATAGAAACAATACTTTAATAACATTGGCAGGCGTTTGTCCAATTTTATCAGCTAATTGACCAACAGTAATACCTTCTTCATAAACAATGACACCATCTTTAGCAACTATTTCTTCTTTTTTGGTCGGAAAATTAGACTTTAATTGTTTCTTTCTTGGCGCACCTTTTTTATTTTTTGTTTGTTTATTTTGTTTTGCCATATGTTCACCCTCCTATCTTTTCTTTTAATATTTTAGCAAATCCAGTATCCTGGATACCAAGTGCTACTCGATTTTTTTTACCGATTGCACTGGATAGTTCATCAATAGTACAAGCTATAACATACTCAACTTTATAACTTGTACATTTATCGGTGATCTTTTTTTTAGTATTGTCACTAGCGTCGCTAGCAATAATAACAAATTCTACTTCGTTACTTCTAATCTTTGTGATTAAAGTTTCACCAGTAACGATTTTTCGAGCTCGCGCAGCCAAGCCAAGTGTATTTAAATAATTATTCATCCGCAAATTTTTCCAGTTCTACGAAAATTTCTTCAGGAATTTCAACCTGCAAAGCCCGAGCTAAAACTTTTTTCTTTTTTGCTAACACGAACGCTTCATGACTACGTTTCAGATAAGCTCCTCGTCCATTCATCTTACCAGTTGGATCGACAGCTACTTGACCTTCTTTATTACGTACGATTCTGATTAATTGTTGTTTTGGCAACTGTTCACCCGTTGCCAAACATTTTCTTAAAGGGATTTTTCGCAATTTAATCACTCCTTAATCTTTATCATAGTATTCATCATATTCATCGTAATCGATTTCTTCATCATATTTACTATATTCATCATCTAAATCTTCAAAATCTTCGTATTCAATAACCTTTTTCGATTGAGTAGGTTCTTCTTCAACCTCAACAACTTCTTCTTCGATTTCTGGTTCTTCTGCAACTTCAACAGCTTCTTCCACAACAGCTTCCTCAACTGCTTCATCTAACATTTCTTGAGCAAACTCTTCTTCAAAACTAGCATCAACAGGTGATGATTCTTCTGTATTATTAACTGTTTGAAGATCAATTAAACCAAGTTCAACAGCCTCACTAACAGATTTAATATCAATCTTCCAACCTGTTAAACGTACTGCTAAACGAGCGTTTTGACCACGCTTACCGATAGCTAAAGATAATTGATCATCTGGTACAACTACTAAAGCACTGTGATTTTCTTCATTAATAGATACCCACTTAACATCAGATGGACTCAAGGCATTAGAAATAAAGACAACCGGATCACTATTCCATAAAATAATATCAATCATCTCACCATTTAACTCATCAACTACATTTTTAACTCGACTTCCCTTTGGTCCAACACAAGAGCCAATTGGATCAATATTTTCATTACTAGTATAAACAGCAACCTTACTTCTTTCACCTGGTTCCCGTGAAACTGCTTTGATTTCAACTGTTCCATCGTATACTTCAGGTACTTCTAATTCAAATAATCTCTTAACAAAACTTGGCTCTGTCCGGCTAACAACAATATGAGTTCCTTTAGTTCCACGATCAACATCGCTAACATACACTTTTAAATGTTGACCCTCATTTAATTTTTCACCAGGAATTTGTTGATTAGAAGCTAAGAAAGCTCCTGTTTTACCAATATTTACAATTGCAAATTTATCCTCAACACGATCAACGATACCTGTGATGATATCATCTTTTTTATCTGCAAATTCGTTATAAAGTGTTTCTTTTTCAGTTTCGCGAATCTTTTGTCTAAATAATTGTTTTGTTTGAATAGCTGCCAAACGTCCAATATGTTCGATATCGGCTTCGGTTTCAACAACATCTCCAATTTGATAATTAGGATTGATTGCTTGAGCTTCTTCTAGAGATAATTCAATATCTTCATCATCTAGATCATCAACAACTGTTCGAAGTTCAAATAATCTAAACTTTCCAGTTTTTTCATTAATTTCAACACGGACATTAGCATCAGGGTTTAAATAATTTTTCTTATATGCTTTACCAATAGATTCTTTAAGCATTTCTAAAAAGACATCTTTTTCAATCCCTTTTTCTTCAATTAATAAATTTAGTGCATCCATGAATTTTTTACTTGCCACTTTTTTATCCTCCTAAAATTTCACAGCTAGTCTTATAAATTTAATATTGCTATAGTCAATTTTAATTCTTTTCTTAATATTCTTAACTAAATATTCAAATTCAATCGTTTCATCTTCAATTGTTTTAATAAATCCTTCCACTTCATCCATTCCAGCAGTTGGATTAATGAATTTAGCGTAGACATACTTACCTACTGAAGCTTTAACTTGCTCAAAAGTCTTTAGGGGCTTTTCTACACCTGGTGAAGAAACTTCTAAATAATATTCTCCTTTGATCGGATCTTCTTCATCCATCTTTAAACTAATTGCTTCACTAACTGCTACACATGTGTCCATGTCTAGGGAACCTTCATTTTTTTCAACAAAAATGCGAAGATACCATTCGCCATTTTCCTGAAGGTATTCAATATCATCAAGATATACATCATTATTTTCTAAAATTGGTTTTATCAGTGTTTTAATCGTATCTAAAAGTTCCATTCTTTCACCTCTATTCAATAATAAAGAGTGGGTCACCCCACTCGCTTCTCTATGAAACTAAATAAATAATACCACATTTTTTTAATTATTGCAACTACTTAGAAAAGTGAAAGTTGATTACGCTCCTGCATTCCATTAAAAACCCCCATTTTAGATAGTGTTTTAATATGTGAATTGTTCAACTTTGTTCGTTTAATAACATCTTCTTTAGATAAAAACGGACCATCTGCTCGAGCATCTACAACTGTTTTAGCTACTGATTCACCTAATGCATCAATTGCACTAAACGGTGGAATCAACCCTTTTTCATCGTTTGGATCTAATATAAACTTGCTAGCTTGTGAATACTCTAAACTAACTGGATTAAAATGGAATCCCCGCTCAATCATTTCTAGTGCGATTTCAAAAATATCCCATAATCCTTCATCTTTGTTTGAAGAACTCCGTTCAGCTCTTAACTGCGTTATTTCAGCTCGTCTTGCCATGATAGCATCTTTACCTTGTACAAGTGTTTCAATATCATAAAAATCACATCTTGTTGTAAAATAAACAGCATAATATTCTCGTGGATAATATAATTTCCACCAAGCTACTCGAATTGCAGATAATACATAGGCAGCAGCATGAGCCTTAGGGAACATGTATTTAATTTTTTTACAAGAATCAATATACCACTGCGGTACATTGTATTCTTTCATTAGTTCTTCATATTTTTTTTCTGGGAAAACTACCGGTGACTTACCTTTACGGACACATTCCATGATATCGAAAGCATCCTTGTTTGGCAAACCTTTTTCAATCAAATAAACCATAATATCATCACGACATCCAATTACTTCAGAAAGTGTACAAGTCCCAGATTTAATTAACGTTTCAGCATTTCCTAAATATACATCAGTTCCATGTGATAGCCCCGAGATAATAACTAAATCATTAAATGTTTTAGGTTGGGTTTGATCTAACATTCCACGTACAAATGAGGTACCAAATTCAGGAAGCCCTAAAGCTCCATTTTTGCAACCAATAAAATCAAGATTACATCCTAATGCCTCACTGCTAGTAAACAAACTCATAACTTTTTTATCGTTAGTTGGAATATCCTTAGGATCAACACCTGTCAGATCTTGCAAAAATCGTGTTACAGTCGGATCGACATGGCCTAAAATATCAAATTTCAAAACATTATCATGAATAGCATGGAAATCGAAGTGAGTTGTTTTCCACGCAGCATTTAGATCATCTGCCGGAAATTGATACGGTGTAAAATCAAATACATCCATATCCCCTGGAATAACGATGATCCCACCAGGATGCTGTCCTGTTGTTCTTTTAACACCACCACAGCCGGCTGCGATTCGCTCTAATTCAGCAGAACGAATTGTTTGATCAGTCCCCATTAATTCAGCATATCCTTTTGCATATCCATAAGCTGTTTTTTCTGCTACTGTCGAAATCGTTCCTGCTCTAAAAACATGATCTTCACCAAATATTTCTTTAGTAAAAGCATGTGCATTAGCTTGATATTCACCTGAGAAATTTAAATCAATGTCCGGTACTTTATCAGCGTTAAATCCAAGGAAGGTCTCAAATGGAATATTATGTCCTTCACCCTTCATTATTTTACCGCATTTAGGGCACACTTTATCTTCCAAATCATAGCCATCAGCCACAATTCCTTCTTCTAAAAATTCGCTATGCGAACAATGGAGGCATACATAGTGGGGCGGTAACGGATTTACCTCTGTTATTCCTGACATTGTTGCAACAAATGAAGAACCAACAGATCCCCGAGAACCTACTAGATAGCCATCATCATTTGATTTTTTTACTAATAGATGAGAAATATAGTAAATGACCCCAAAGCCATGCTTGATGATATTACTAAGTTCTTTTTCAAGGCGCTTTTCAACAATTTGCGGTAACGGATTACCATATGTCTTATGCGCAGTATCGTAACAAATCTTCTTTAGATTTTCGTCTGCACCATCTATCTTAGGCGTGAACAATTTATCATGCACTGGTTTGATTTCCTCAACCATATCAGCAATTTTATTTGTATTTGTAACAACATATTCAAATACTTCGTCTTGTGGTAAATAAGGATAACCTTCTAACATTTCATTAGTTGTTCTCAAATATTGGCAGGGATTTTTAGCCTTAGGATTGCGTCGATCACACAGCGGATGAGCACGGTGACCAATTCCAATCGTCGGATTAGAGATAAAAACATCTCTAAAAATTTTATCACGAACTTCTAAAAAGTGAACATCACCAGTTGCTACAATTAATTTATCTAGTTTTTTTGCACAATCAATAATCCGATGTAAAGATTTGATTAACTCATCAGTATCTTGCAATTTTCCACGATCAACTAAGTGATAGTAGTCCTCAAGTGGTTGAATTTCAATATAGTCATAAAATTCCATGGCCCGTTCTAATTTTTCATCAGATAAGTTCAGAGCCGCCTCAAAAACATCACCGTTATAGCAACTGCTGCCATATAATAAGCCTTCTCGATAATGTTCTAAACGTTCTTTAGGAATTCTTGATCCATTATGAAAATATTTAGTATTTGCTTCACTAACCAATTTAAACATATTTTTTAAACCAGCTTTATTTAACGCCAATGCGGTCATATGATAAGGATAAACAATTTTATAAACATCATCCCCTGTTAATTCACACAAGTCTAAAAGATTATATTTACCGCTTTGCATAATTTGATGTAACATCATGTTAAAAACATCACCTAATACTTCAGCATCATAATCAGCACGGTGAGCCACTTCATCATCATAATTTACTCGATAACTGCGGCACACATTCCCCAATCGATACGATTTCATCGGTTTCAAAATTGCTCGTGCTAAAGCCAATGAATCGATAATTGGGTTCGTAATTTCAGGCATATTATTTCGCCGTAAATTCTCATTTAAAAATCCAATATCAAAATTAGCATTATGAGCGACTAAAATACAATCATCAAAAAATTCTATAATTCTAGGCAATAATGCATCAATCGTCGGTTCATTACGTACCATATCATTAGTAATGCTAGTTAAATTAGTGATTCTTGAGGAAATGCTCTTCCCTGGATTCACAAACATTTGCAGTCGATCAATTACTTCTCCATTTTTAATTTTGACAGCTCCAAATTCTGTAATCCCATCGTGAATAACTGATAGACCTGTTGTTTCCAAGTCAAAAGAAACATAGGTTGCATGTTCAATTGAGGTATCTATTTCGTTATAAACAATATTCAAAATCGGTTCGATCATATTGAATTCAACACCATAGATCATTTTAATTCCTGCTTTTCCAGCTGCCATTTGAGCTTCAGGAAAAGATTGGACATTACCATGATCAGTTACAGCAATTGCTTTATGTCCCCAGCTTGCTACAGCGTTAATATATTGGGTAATTGTTCCAACCCCATCCATCGCTGACATTTTTGAATGTGTATGTAATTCCACTCTTTTTGCTTCACTAGTATCTTTACGTGGTGCTGGGCTCTTAATCACTTCAACCTCGCGAGCCATCATAACTGTTTCGCGTGCAAAGCTATCAAAACGGGCTTCACCTCGAACTTTTACCCAAACTCCGCCTTTACCGATAACTTTTAATTCTTCTAACGAGTTATTAGAATTGTTTTCAAAACGTTTAACAATAATTGAATCAGTATAATCTGTAACCCATAAACTTTGAATATGTTTTCCCGCTCTTGTTTTAATCATTTCTGTTTTAAAAACAAAGCCTTTTATTACAATATTATTATCCATTGTCTGATTAGTAATCTCTTCAATTTTCATATCGATTGCTGCATTTTTTTGACGATAATTATTCTTATAATTATTTTGTTCTGACGCCGGTTTATCTGGCTTTTGGATTAAAGAAAGGTCAATTTCAACTGGTTCATAAGCTTCCATCTCTTCTTTAATATCTTTAAATACATCGTTTTCTTCATCAATATAAAAATCAAAATTTTTATCGATACCTACATCATTGAACATATCTTCAATTTGTGCTCTTAACTGACGTAATTGTTCTAACTGAATTTCATTACATGTTTCTACTCTAATAACTTTATCTTCGATTTTAAAACTTTCAACTGTTAAAGTAGCACAAACAGGATAATCTTTTTTTAATTTTTCTAAAAGGTATCCGGTATATAATAATAATTCATTTTGATTAAAAAATTCAGTTTCATAACTAATTTTATATTTAGTAGGATAAGGAAAATTATCGCGGTTATTTATTAATAATTGATACTCCTCAAATGGCAAAATCTGATTAAACACTAAGTGAAAAGTATAACTATTATCTCTCGCTACAACAACTTTACTGATTTTTCCTTCTTTTAAAATATTAGCTTGGCTTTCAATCTTTAAATTTTTTAATAATATTAATAATTTATTTTCCATCAAATCATCCTTCATTATTCTTATCAATATAACACTCAAACATTATAGCATAAAAAAAGGGAAAATTAATTCCCTTTATCCAAATATTCTAGAAATATCATTAAAGGTTACAAAGATCATTAGACCAAAAACAAGGGCTAATCCAGCAATTTGTAAACCATATTTAACCTTTAACGGTAATTCACGCCCGATTACTCTTTCAACCACAGCAAAGATAACTTGACAACCGTCTAAACCAGGAATAGGCAATAAATTGAACATTCCAATATTAGTCGATAATAAAGCTAGCAATGTTAATAATTGACTAATTGATCCTGTTTCAGTAATTTGAGCCGTTACGTTGTAAATTCCCGCTGGTCCTGACAATTGTCCAATTGTATTAGCGGAGTCTGTAAATAGCTTACCTAATGTTGTAAAAATCAACAGCGCCATCTCTACAAATTTAGTTACTCCATAATTAATAGCTTCAAAAAAGCTTAAATTTCTTGTTGCTGGAGTCAAACCCATTGTGTATGAATTAGAATCACTATTATATTTTGCATTAACTTCTTTAGTAATTGTTTTACCATCACGGACCAATTCAACTTGTAACATTATTGTAGCATTTTTTGATTTAAGATTATCATTATTCAACACTTCACGAATGTCTGCAAAAGATGCAATAATATTTTCATGACCATCATAAGTAATTTTAGAAATAGTATCTCCCGCCTCAAGGCCTGCAATCATTGCGGGACTGTCCGAAGTAACTTTCCCGATTTCAGGTGTATTAGTTTGAACATCTATTACACAATAAACACCAATTAAAATTACTAATGATAGAACAAAATTCATAAAGACTCCGGCTAAAAAAACAACACACTTTTTCCAGCAGCTAATGCCCTTTAAAGTACGCTCAATTGGAACATCTTTAAATTCCTCAATATCATTATCAGCCTCTCCAGCCATTGATACAAAACCACCAATTGGTAAAGCTCTGATTTCATATTCTGTCTCACCTTTTTTGCGCGAAAATATCTTTGGTCCCATCCCAATTGAAAATTCACTACAATAAACCCCAAACGATTTAGCCGTAATAAAATGTCCTAACTCATGGATCAGCACAACGATTCCAAGAATCAAAATAAAAACGACAATATTAATTAATGTCTGCATTAATCTTCTCCTATCTCTTTTAAAACAAAGTTTCGAGCCCAAGCATCGATTTCAATCAACTGTTCAAGTGTTGGATTTTTGACTAACTGATGTTTATTCAATGCTTTCTCAACTAAATTTTCAATTTCAAGAAACTCAATTTTACCATTTCTAAATAGCTCATTTGCTTGTTCATTTGCACCATTTAACACACACGGCATACTTCCACCACTTTTGCCGGCTTGATAAGCTAAAGCTAATGCTCTAAAACGTTCAAAATCTGGCTTTTTAAATGTTAATGATGCAATCTTTGCTAAATCAAGACTTTCACCACCAATTAAATAATCACGTTCTGGATAAGTTAAAGCATATTGAATTGGTAACCGCATATCTGGATTGCCTAATTGTCCGATAATTGAAGTATCCACAAATTCAACCATCGAATGAATGATGCTTTCAGGATGAATTAAAACTTCAATTTGATCATAATCCACGTCAAATAACCATTTTGCTTCCATTACTTCCAACCCTTTGTTAAATAAAGTTGCAGAATCAATTGTAATTTTAGCTCCCATTGACCAATTCGGGTGATTTAATGCTTCTTTAACAGTTACACCTGCTAATTCATCACGTTGCTTATCACGAAAGCTGCCACCACTAGCAGTTAAAATAATCTTCTTAATTTTATTGTGTTCTTCGCCATTTAATGATTGAAAAATAGCAGAGTGTTCACTATCAACCGGTAGAAGTTTGACGCCATATTCTTTTACCAGTTCAGTAATTATATGCCCCGCTACGACTAAAGTTTCCTTATTCGCCAAAGCTATATCTTTTTTTGCTTTAATTGCTTCAATTGTTGGGACTAAACCAGCAAATCCGACAATTGCATTTAATACAATCTCAATCTCTGGTAAAGTTGCAATTTCTATCAATCCACTTTCACCATAAACAACTTTAAGATCAGGATATTTTTCTTGAAGATATAAAGCATCTTCTTTTTTTACCATACAGATATACTCAACATCAATCATTGCTAAAATTTCCTCAACCTTAGCCACATTATACCCTGCTGCCATTGCTGTAATCTTAAACTGTTCAGGATGATTCATTACAACATCAACTGTCTGCATTCCAATTGATCCAGTAACTCCTAATACTGTAATTTTTTTCATTTTATAACCTCACCATTACTAAAAAGAAACTAAAAACTATTGCATTAAATAAAATACTATCAATACGATCTAATATGCCACCATGTCCAGGTAATAAATTAGAGTAATCTTTTACTCCAAAATGACGTTTCACAGCACTAAAAACTAGATCACCAATTTGACTAGTGAAAGTTAAAACGAAAAATGCTGCAATTAAAATCACATTATTTTCTAACAAACCTAAATAACTAGCATACCCAACTGATAGTAAAGTCCCAAGCAGCACCCCACCGATTGATCCTTCTATTGTTTTCTTTGGAGATAATCGAGGAATCAACTTGTGTTTACCAAAAAAAACTCCTGCAAAATATGCGCCTGTATCACTACCGTAAGTAGCTAACGCAAGCAATAAAATATATTGAAAACCATATACATCACGAAGTGACATTAAAGCGTGTAAACCAGCACATATTAGTACCCCCATCGTAAAAATATAACTAGTGCGTTCAATTGTCAAGGTATCATCAAAAATTGTTGCTCCAAATAAGACAATCAAATAGATTAAGATTCCATAAGAAGCTAAAAATAAATCATCCTGGTCAAATAAAAAACCATAGATAAAAAATCCACAGACGATTGGATATAAATACATTTTTATTTTTGGACGAGTGCATATATGTAACATCTCATACACTGCCAATGCTAGAATCACTCCAATCAAGCCTTTAAAATAATATCCCCCAAATATAACACAAGGAACAGCAACCAGCATCAAACAGATTGCCGTAATAATTCTTTCTTTCATTATTTTAATCCTCCAAAACGGCGATCACGATTTTGGTACATCCAAATCGCTTTATCAAGTTCATTTTCATTAAAATCGGGCCATAAAACATCTGTAAAAATAAATTCTGCATATGCTAATTGCCATAACAGGAAATTCGACAAACGTTGTTCCCCGCTAGTTCTAATCATTAAATCAACTTCCGGTAGATCCTTAGTCATCAACTCATCATTAAAGACAGTTTCATTAATTTCATTTACACCTAATTCACCAGCTTTTACTTTCATTGCTAGTTTTTTTGTTGCTTCTAAAATTTCATCACGTCCACCATAAATAAAAGCAAAACATAATTTTAGACCAGTATTATTTTTAGTCTTATCAATTGCAGAGTTAATAATATCTTGAGTTTCTTTAGGAGCCATTTCTAAATGTCCGATTGTACAGATTTTTACATTATTTTCTATCAGTTCTTTCATATACAATTCAAAGAAATCTTTTGGTAATTTAAAAATATACTGTACCTCTTGCTCTGGTCGTGCAAAATTTTCGGTTGAAAAAGCATATACAGTCATAGCTTTGACTCCTAACTTATTACAATGCAAAGCAACATCTCGAATTGTTTTAGTCCCCTCATGATGTCCATAAGTGCGTGGCATCTTCCTTTTTTTTGCCCAACGACCATTTCCATCCATAATAAAAGCTATATGTTGAGGAATATTATCTTTATCAAGAACATGATAATTAAATTCTTCATTCTTCTTTTTCTTAAAAAGCATTTGTCGTCCTCCTGTTTAACTATTCGAGATTATACCATAAATTCATTACAAAAAAAAGCCTAAGCAACATTGCTAGACTTAATCATCCTAGTACATATAAATTATTTATTTAATTTACTACATTAAAATAAGAAAATATACACCTTCATAACGATTATGGTCTTTACAGCTTTTTTATAATTCCAGCACCTGATTGCCTGTTCTAATGTCTTTCCTTTGTTATTTTTAAAGAAATCAGAATATATGTATTATATTCAAATTTTTTATCAATTACAGTTTTTGTTGACTCTTTTGCTTCTAAAATCTCATAATATGCTTTAATTGCATCAGATATATTTTACCAGTGTTCGTCTTCAACCATTTTTGAAATGGGACGTTAAAAGAAAAAAGTTTTGTCTATTTTTTCTTTAAAGAAAACACGATGTTTTTGTGAACAAACAAAATTTTCTTCAATTTTACTATCTTCTGTTATAATTCCTATTTGACATTTACTTTTATTCGAACTCATCAAATCCGAAATATTACCAGTATCTAAAAAATAACCAATTCTCTCTGTAATTTCCACTTTACCACCACTCATAGGTAATCCATTAACTCGACAAAATGCCACAGGCTCTTCTTTCAAATAATAGTAGCTACGAAATATTTCGCTATCTAAATTTCAATCCGAACATGGTCTTTTATGCATATATTTTCTTCTTTCTAAATAAATTAGATAAAATGGGCGTTTAAAACGCCCATCTAATTATACAGTCATGATATCTTTTTCTTTTACTTTTGCAATTTCATCAATTTCTTTAACAAATTTATCTGTTAATTTTTGAACTCTTTCTTGACCAGCTTTGATTTCGTCTTCACTACCATCAGTTTTCTTAATTTCATCATTACTGTCACGGCGAATATTGCGAATTGACACCTTAGCATTCTCCGCAAATTTCCAAACATTTTTAGCAAATTCTTTACGACGTTCTTCAGTTAAAGCGGGAACCATAATACGAATAATCTCACCATCGTTTTGTGGAGTAAGACCTAAATCCGCTTCATAAATGCCATGTTCAATATCTTTAATACTTGATTTGTCATAAGGTTTAATAACTAATTGACGGCCTTCTACTACCGAAATACCAGCAATTTGATTCACTGGAGTTGGTGAACCATAATAGTTAACCATTACTCGATCAAGCATATTAGGATTTGCACGACCAGTTCTAACAGATGATAAATCACGTTGGAAAGATTCAATCGTCTTTGTCATTCTTTCATTTGTATCATCTAAAATCATATTTATCATTTTATTTTCCTCCTGAGATTGTTGTTCCGATATCATCGCCATTACATGCTTTAGCAATGTTTCCGTCTACAGACATATTAAATACACATAAATCAATATTATTGTCTTTACATAAAGTGATAGCTGTTTGATCCATGATTTTTAAATCTTTTTGTAATACATCAAAATACGAAATAGTATCGAAGCGAATTGCATTAGGATCAACTTTTGGATCAGCTGAATAAACTCCGTCTACCCCGTTTTTAGCCATTAGGATAACATCTGCGTTAATTTCTGCAGCTCTCAAAGCAGCTGTTGTATCTGTTGTAAAAAAAGGACTTCCTGTTCCAGCTCCAAATATTACTACTCGCCCCTTTTCTAAGTGACGAATTGCTCGTCTTCTAATATATGGTTCAGCAACTTGACGCATTTCAATCGCTGAAAGAACACGAGTTGGAACGCCAATGGCCTCCAATGCATTTTGAACAGCTAAACCATTCATTACAGTAGCCAGCATTCCCATATAGTCAGCACTTGAACGATCCATTCCCATATCAGCACCAGTTTTACCACGCCATAGGTTCCCGCCGCCACAAACAATTGCAATCTCAACTCCTAAATCTTTGGCATCTTTAATTTGACGAGCGATATCTGCTACTGTATGAGCGTTGATACCAGTTTTATCATCTCCAGCCAATGCTTCACCACTTAATTTCAATAATACCCGATTATACTTCATATTAATCTCCTTATTTATATTTTATAAAAAAAGATTTATGCTTAAATTCGCACATCATTATCAGCTAATAATGATTACTTTTTCCTCTAAAAAATTTATCATATTTTCGTCGTTTAGTCAAGGTACATTCCTAGTCGAATGACGCTTATCCAAAGAAAAAACACTATCTAATGATAGTGTTTTAAAAGTTATTATTTTGCGTTCATTTGAGCAGCAACTTCTTCAGCAAAGTTTTCTTCTTTCTTTTCGATACCTTCACCAACTTGGAATCTAACCATATTGATTACTTTACCTTCACCTAAGAATTTAGCTACAGTTTCATCCGGATTTTTAATGAATTCTTGATCAACTAAGCACATTTCTTTTAAGTTTTTATTTAATCTACCTTCAACCATTTTTTCAATAATATTTTCTGGTTTAGGTTTAGCAGCTGCTGCGTTTTCTTCCATTGCTTGAGCTTTTAATACAGATAATTCATGATCTAAAACTTCAGCAGGAATTGCAGTTCTATCAATATATTTAGGATCAGAAGCAGCAACATGCATAGCCACGTCACGAGCCTTATCTTCAGTAGAATTAGCAACTTTAACAATTGCAGTCATTTTTCCACCCATATGAGAATAAGCACCAAATACTTCGTCAGCAGTTTTAGTTAAAACTTCGAATCTTCTGAAACTTAATTTTTCTCCAATTTTACCGCTAGCTTCAGCGATAACAGTTTCTAATTTTTTACCATCTACTTCAGTGTTTAATGCAGCTTCTAAATCAACAGGTTTATTAGCAGCAACAACTTCAGCGATATTTTTAACTAACCCTTGGAATTCAGCGTTCTTAGCAACGAAGTCAGTTTCTGAGTTAACTTCAACAATTGCAGCAGTATCCCCATCTAATACGAAAGCAGTTAAACCTTCAGCAGCGATACGATCAGCTTTTTTAGCAGCTTTTGCGATTCCTTTTTCTCTTAACCAGTCAAATGATTTTTCGATGTCACCATCACAAGCTTCCAAAGCTTTTTTACAATCCATCATTCCAGCACCAGTTTTTTCACGTAATTCTTTTACTAAACTTGCAGTAATTGCCATTTTAATTTTCTCCTTTATTTGTTTTTTTATTAAAAAGGGAAAAGCTTTGCTTTCCCTTATTTTACAGAATTATTTTCCTTCAGTTCCAGCTGTGTTATCTTTATTTGGTCTAGGAGCATTATTTCTTCTAGGATTAGGTCTTCCACCTTTATTTCTAGGTGCTCTTCTTTGATTATTTTCAACTGAAGTGATTGCATCGTTCATAGATACTTCTTTATCATCTTCATCTTTAACATATGCTACAGTTAATGGTTCATTTTTAGCTTCACAAATTGCATCAGCCATTGCAGCAACAATTAATTTTACTGCTCTAATTGCATCATCATTAGCTGGGATTACATAATCAACTTCATCAGGATCACAGTTAGTATCAACGATACCGAATACAGGGATACCTAAGATTTTAGCTTCTGCTACAGCATTATGTTCAGCTTTAGGATCTACTACGAATAAAGCATTTGGTAATCTTCTCATTTCTTTGATACCACCTAAGTTCTTTTCTAACTTAGCAGCTTCTTTTTTAAGTAAGATTACTTCTTTTTTAGGCAATAAATCAAAAGTACCATCAGCTTCCATTTTTTCTAATTCAATTAATCTTCTAATTCTTTTTTGAATTGTTTTGAAGTTTGTTAAAGTTCCTCCTAACCAACGAGAGTTAACATAGAAACTTTCTGAACGAATAGCTTCTTCTTTAACAGCTTCTTGAGCTTGTTTTTTAGTACCAACAAATAATACTTTTCCACCTTTAGCAGCGATTTCATTCATTGCTTTATAAGCATCATCGATTTTTTTAGATGATTTTTGCAAATCAATAATATAAATCCCGTTTCTTGATGTGAAAATGTATGGAGCCATTTTTGGATTCCATCTTTTTGTTTGATGTCCAAAATGAACACCTACTTCTAATAATTTTTTCATTGAAATTACTGACATTGTAACTTCCTCCTTTTGTTTTTTCCTCCATTATTTCGAACATTTATCACCTTACGGCACTAGATAAATGAATTCATAATGTGTGTATTTTTCATACCTGAAACATTTTATCATAGATTTTTCAATCATACAAGCATATTTTTCATCATTTTAACTTGAATTATTCAATATTTCGTGGATGTGCTTTTAAATATACCTCTTTTAAATGATCTCTTGAAATATGTGTATAAATTTGAGTGGTTGATAAGTTTTCATGACCTAACAACTCCTGAACAGTTCTAATATCTGCTCCTGCATTTAATAAATGTGTAGCAAAGGAATGTCGAATTGTATGAGGATGAATTTTTTTGGTTGAATCATAAAGTCGCATTATTCGATCTACTATGTTTTCTACTCCTCGGTTAGTTAGAGGATTACCGAATTTATTAACAAAGACGAAATTATGCCCCTCATTTTTTATCATTAAATTTTCACGAGCTTCTTGTATGTATTTAATCAACCATTCTCCAGCATAATCATGAAATGGAACATAACGATCTTTATTCCCTTTTCCATGAATAAATAATACCATTTGATTAAAATCTATATTTGAAAGTTGTAAATTTACAACCTCTGAACACCGCAAGCCTGATGCATACATTAATTCCATCATCGCTTTATTACGAATTCCCAGATCATCTTTTGTTTCAATACTATCTAATAGTCCTAGGATTTCTTCAGGAAAAAGAAAATCCGGATTACGCTTTGCAACTTTTTGGGATTCAATCAGCAAAAAAGGATTATCATTTATTAACTCTTCTTTTAATAAATAGTTAAAAAAACTTCTTAACGCACTGAGTTTATGATTAATTGTTGTTTTAGAAAGATTTTTTTCATATAGCTTAGTAAGATATCCACGTAGCATTGCATAACTCACATCATTATAATCATCAATAGATTCTTCAATAAGAAATTGTTTGAAATGATCGATCTGACGCTTATACGATTCTATTGTTTTATCAGCATAGTGACGCTGATATTGTAAATAATCAAGATATTGTCGGAAATAGTTATCCAAGGTTGTTTTCATCAACAAATCCCTTCATTGTTTCCAACGCTCTTGATGCATAAGCAGCTTTACGTTCTTTTTTCTTGATTCGTATTGGAAAATCTGGCAAAATTCCAAAATTAGCTTTCATTGGTTGAAAATCTTCTTTCGAGGCATTAGTTATATAATTAGCCAACGCTCCCATAACAGTATTCTCCGGAAAAATCAAAGGCTCTTTATCTTCTAATAACCGGACCATGTTTATTCCGGCAGCCATACCACTTTGAGCAGATTCTACATATCCTTCTACTCCAGTAATTTGACCTGCCATAAATATATTAGAATAATTTTTTAACTGGTATGTCTTTAATAGATGTTTTGGTGAACAAATAAAACTATTTCGATGCATTACTCCATATCGAACAAAACTTGCATTTTCAAGTCCTGGAATCATTTGAATAATTCTTTTTTGTTCAGGCCAAGTTAGATGTGTTTGAAAACCAACAATGTTATATAAACTTGCTTGGACATTGTCTTGTCTTAACTGCACAACAGCATAAGGGCGCGTCCCATCCGGCGCAGTAAGTCCAACTGGTTTCATCGGTCCAAATAACAACGTTTGTTTTCCACGGCGAGCCATTTCTTCAAAAGGCATACAGCCTTCAAAAAATTTTTCTTCAAAATCTTTAGGTTTAACAACTTCCGCATTGACTAGGGCATCATAAAAAGCATTGAATTGTGCTTCATTCATAGGACAATTAATATATTCATTATCCCCTTTATTGTAGCGAGATTTATAATACGCAATTGCAAAATTAATGCTTTCTTTTGCAATGATTGGTGCTGCTGCATCAAAAAAATAAAAATAATCTTCCCCTAACTTTTCTTTAATTGCTGTTGCAAGAGCATCACTTGTCAAAGGACCAGATGCGATAATTGTGTAACCTGCAGGAAATTCTTTTGCCTCTTCATGAATTACTTCAATCAAGGGATGACTCTGAATGTACTCCGTTATCGCTTGAGAAAAATTATTACGGTCAACTGCAAGTGCTCCTCCCGCTGGGACTTGATGTTTTCTAGCATATTTAATAATGAGACTATCCATCATTTCCATCTCTGCCTTTAAAACACCGACCGCATTTCCAGTCCCATCAGCACGAAGTGAATTAGAGCAAACCAGTTCTGCAAAATTACCGCTATGATGAGCTGGGGTCATCTTTTTAGGACGCATTTCATACAGTCGAACTTTATATCCTCTTTTTACTAATTGATGACAGGCTTCCACACCAGCCAGACCTGCTCCAATTACATTTACAATTTTTTCCATTTTATCACCTTTTCTAATTTTATCATTTCTATTTTGAAAACAAAAGTAGAACTTTCGTTCTACTTTATGATTGTCTTACATTTCGGGTAATTTGAACAAGCTTTGAACTCACCCCAACGTCCTTGTTTGATTACAATCGGAGAACCGCAGTTTGGACACTCTTCATCCGTCATAACAGGTTCTTTTTTCTTGCTGTTTTTAATATACTTACACTCAGGATAATTTGAACATGCTTCAAAACGTCCAAAACGACCATTTTTAAAAATCATCTTACTTCCACACTTAGGACATTCTTCACCCGTATATTCAATCTCTACAGGGTCTTTCTTTACATATTTGCATTCTGGATAATTTTCGCAGGCAACAAAAGTTCCATAACGTCCTTTACGTTCAACTAGATCATGTCCACATTCAGGACATTTTTCTCCAGTTTTCTTCGGTGCAATCACTTCCATTTTATCATATGCATTATCAAGCAACGGTTGAAATAAATCTAAGAACTTTTGTAAAGCGTGAGCATATTCATCTTGCCCTTCAGCAATATCATCAAGCTCATGTTCCATTTTCGCTGTATATTCAACATTGATAATATCATTAAAATATTCTGTTAATCGATCACTTGTCAAGATTCCAGATTCTGTCGGTTTGAAAGCTTTATCAACCAATTCAACATATTGACGAGTTTGAATTGTATCAATAATCATTGCATAAGTACTAGGACGACCAATTCCCAGTTCCTCCATCTCTTTAATTAATTTTGCTTCACTATAACGAGCTGGTGGTTTAGTAAAATGTTGAGTTTTTTCAATGTTTTTACTTAATAACATTTCTTTTTCTTTAAGCTCCGGCAAAATTTCATTACTTTGTTTTTCATAATCGCCGTAAACTCTTAGGTACCCATCAAATTTGATTACTGAACCACTAGTCTTAAACTCATAACCATTATTCATCAATGATACTGAAGTTGCATCAAATTTTGCTGGAGCCATCAATGAAGCCATTGCTCGAGCGTAAATTAATGAATACAATTTTAACTCTTCTGGCTTTAAATATTCTTTTACACTTTCCGGCGTTCTTAATGCACTCGTAGGACGAATCCCTTCGTGAGCGTCTTGAACATTTTCTTTTTTCTTTCCTACTTTTACTTTTCCAATATACTCTTTACCATATTTTTCACCAATATAATCTTGAGCTGCACTGACAAAGGTATCTGATAAACGAGTTGAGTCAGTACGCATATAAGTAATTAATCCGACTGTCTCATTTTCTAAAGTAATCCCTTCATAAAGCTTTTGAGCAATTGACATTGTTCTTCTCGCTTTAAAACCTAATTTAGAAGATGCTTCTTGTTGTAAAGTCGAAGTAATAAAAGGTGGTTTTGATTCACGCCGTTTAGTCGTTTTTTTGACACTAGCGATTTCAAATTCTTTATTTAAAGCTTCATAAATTGCAGTAGCTTCTTCACCATTTTTTATCTCAATCTTCTTATTATTATATTTAGCTAGTTCACCACTAAATTCAATTTTGTCTTTCTCAAATTCTGCTTTTATTTTCCAATATTCTTCGGGAACAAAAGCTTCAATCTCACGTTCTCTTTCAACAATCAATCTTAACGCAACAGACTGAACACGACCTGCACTTTTAGATTTGATCTTTTTTTGTAGCAGTTTTGAAAGTTTGAATCCAATAATCCGATCTAAAACCCTTCTTGTTTCTTGAGACTTAACTAAATTTTGGTCAATTTTACGAGGATGACTTAGTGCATCAACTACTGCATCCTTTGTAACCTCATTGAAAACAACACGATTTTCTTTATCCATATCGACATTTAATACTTGAGCTAAATGCCATGAAATTGCTTCTCCTTCGCGGTCAGGGTCAGTTGCTAGATAAACATCATCTGATTCTTTTACAAGTTGTTTTAATTCCTTAACAACATCTTTTTTGTCTTTATTTATAACATATTTAGGTTCGAATTGATTTTCAATATCAACACCTAACCCTTCTTTTCCTGAAGTTGCCAAATCCCGAACATGTCCTTTTGACGAAGTGACTACATAATCACTCCCTAAATATTTTTCAATTGTTTTGGATTTTGATGGCGACTCGACAATAACTAATTTTTTGCTCATTTCATTTCCTCCACGCGATTAACACAATTATTAGTGTTTTTTAAAGTTTTGTCAACTAAATTTTTTAAAACTGTTTTTATCCATTAAGAATGTCGCTCACATTTATAACTAATTTAGCACCCTGTTGAATTAAATAATTGCAACCCAAAGCATCGTTGATACGGCTAGGAACACAATATATATCTTTTCCCTGTTCTAGACCGTGCCCGACTGTGATCATCGTACCACTTTGCTGATTTGCTTCAGTTACTAATATAGATTCACTCAATCCTGAAATTATGCGATTTCTTCTTGGAAAATTTATTTTTTGTGGTATAAATTTTCCCGGATACTCACTGATAACTAAATGATGATCTTTTAAAACCTGATACAGCTGTTGATTTCTGTGTGGATAGCAATAATCAATACCACTTCCTAAAACAGCTATTGTTTGACCATTAGCTGTAATTGTACTTTGATGTGCAATCGTATCGATTCCCATTGCCATACCGCTTATAATTGTGTAACCTGCTTCAACCAACTGTGCTGCTAGTGCTGCTGTGCATTCTACGCCATATGTACTAGGATGTCGCTTCCCAATTACACTAATACATTTATTTTTAACCAAAGCTAAGTTACCATAATAAAATAAAACGAATGGCGGACAGGCAATCTCTTTCAAAGCAGTTGGATAATCTGGCGAGATCAAAGTAGTGTAATTGGCTGTAATATCTTTAAACAATTCTTTTTTCAATTTTTCATCTATCTTTTCTTTACACTCTAAAGCTTTTAAAATCGAATCAAAATCACCTGCATATTTTAATGAAAAATATAATAAGATTTCTTCCATATTTTTATCACCTCATTATTATATACTTCATTAAACTTAAAATCACTTTTAAAAATCAAAAAAATGTCATTAAAAATCAAATGACATCTGTTTTGATAATATCTTTTGGACCGGTCCAAAAGATTTACGATGAATTGGACAAACTCCATATTTTCCCAGAGCTTCTTTATGTGCTTTCGTAACATATCCTTTATGCTTTTCAAAACCATATTCAGGATACTCCAAAGCATAAGCTTCCATCAAACGATCACGCGTCACTTTAGCCAATATACTGGCACCAGCAATCGAGATACTTTTAGCATCACCTTTAATGATTGAAAGATGGTCAGGATAATCAATCGGCATTGCATCTGTTAATGCAAACATCTTCTCTTTTTTTAGTAGTTCTAAACATTTTTCCATCCCCTGTTTACTTGCTTGGTACACATTCAAACGATCGACATCTGCAACACTAATAATTTCAATATCATAATATAATGCATTTTCAATAATCAAATCGTACAATACTTCTCGTTTTTTAGCACTTAACTGCTTTGAATCATTAATTCTTTCATCATAAAACCCTTTAGGAAAAACCACTCCAGCAACAACCAATTCTCCAGCCATCGGACCACGACCAGCTTCATCTAAACCAATGATATAGTCATATCCAGCTTGATAATACTTTTCTTCATACTCATAGCGTTCCATTTGGCAACTCCCAAGTTATTTTCCCCATATTACCATCAAAAATATCATTAAAAAACACTTCCATAACCCGATCATAGTCAGTATAGCCACGCACTGGTTTGATTTTACGATTTTTTGCAATATCATCATATGCTTTTTCTACCCAATCGGTATTTAAGTCGATTATAATATTGTAGCGATTACAAACAATGTTTGCATAATGGGTTTCTAAATAATTAACAGCATAAATAAACAATTCATCAAGTGGTAAGATATCTTGCTTGATTGACCCGATCAAAGCAATGTTTCGAGCAACATTCAAATCATCAAATTTCGGCCATAACACTCCCGGCGTATCGAATAATTCAAAATCTTTGTCTACTCTTATAATCTGTTGAGCTTTAGTAACCCCAGGTCGATTCCCAGTTACTGTCGCTTTTCTTTTTGCTAAACGATTTATAAAAGTTGACTTCCCAACATTAGGAATTCCTAAAACCATTGCTCGCATTGCCCGTGGTTTTAATCCCCGCTTAGCTTCACGTTCCATTTTTTCTTTCAATATTTCTTTGCATACATCAATGACCAACTGATATTCATTAAAATTCTTTAAATTCACACAAATTGCATAAATACCTTTTCCCTTAAAATACTCAATCCACTTACTTGTTGCCTTAGAATCCGCTAAATCTTTTTTCGTCATTACGATCAACCTTGGCTTATTATTACAAATTTCGTTAAACATTGGATTTTTTGAAGATAATGGAGCCCTAGCATCAACAAGCTCTATCACTATATCAATCAATTTCATTTTTTCACTAATTTCCCGACGAGCTTTAGCCATATGTCCAGGAAACCATTGAATCTGTTTTACCATTTTAAACCTCCTACTTAATTAAATTCATATTTTTTAACGGGAAAATAACTAAACCTTTTTTGCCTATAATGTCACTATATTTAAATGTACCTAAAGTTCTAGAATCAGCAGATTGTAACCGATTATCACCTAATACAAAGATCTCATCGTCATTTAATGTGATTTCAAAATCATTAGTAAATAGTTCCGTTTGATATTTTATTTTAGCTTTTGCGATATAATCTTTATTCAAGTACTTTTCATCATAGTATGTTCCATTAATATATAGTTTATCATCTCTATAAACAAGAGTATCACCAGGTAACCCAATTACCCGTTTAACAATATCCTTATCCAATTTTTCACATTTCAATACAACTATATCAAAACGTTTTATATCACTTCGCTCAAGTGATAACGCATTTACTATTGCAATATCTTCATCATGAAGAGTTGGATACATACTTTGACCATCAACCCTCACCGGAATAATTATTTTAGTAAAGGTTACAGTTGTAACTGCAACGATTGCCAATAGTTGTAGTGAAAACTTGATAACTTCTTTTTTCTTTGACATAAAAAAGTCCTCCTACATTATGTCTATTATACAAAAAATTAGAAAAAAAAGAAATGGCGAGCCATTTCTATTTTCTAATTTCTTTAATTCTAGCAGCTTTACCAGATAATCCACGTAAGTATCCAAGTTTAGCACGACGTACTTTACCAACTTTAACAACTTCAATATGATCAATAATTGGAGTGTGGACAGGGAAAGTTCTTTCAACTCCAACTTGGTAAGAGATTTTTCTTACTGTAAAAGATTCAGAAATTCCACTACCTTTTCTGGCGATACAAACTCCTTCAAATAACTGAATACGGAATTTTTCACCTTCTTTAATTTTTACGAAAACTTTTAATGTATCCCCTGCTTTGAACTCAGGAATATCATTTCTCATTTGTTTTTTAGTGATTTGTTCTACTAATTGTAAATTCATTACTATTTCTCCTTATCAAAATTTTGTCTTAAACGTTCATTCGATTAACCAGCGGAACATCTGCAGTCTTGCGACTGTTACATTATAGACTAATCAATCATAAAAATCAATCATTTTCTTTTATTTTTTTCATCATTTCGATACTTTCAGCATCAAATTGATACGATTCCAATAAGTCCGGTCGTTTCAAATAGGTCTTTTTTAATGATTGGAACTTGCGCCATTTGCGAATATTTTCATGATGCCCACTCATTAGTACCTCAGGCACTTCATTACCATCATAGCATTGTGGGCGAGTATACTGAGGATACTCAAGCAGTCCATGGCTAAAAGAATCATCCATATGACTGTCTTCTTTGATTGCTCCATCTAATAAGCGTATCACTGCATCACTAACAACCATACTTCCTAGTTCACCACCAGTTAAAACATAATCACCAATCGATAATTCCATATCAACATAATCACGGATTCGTTCATCAAAACCTTCATAATGACCACAAATGATAATTAAATGTTTTTTAGCTGACAATTCTACAGCACAACCATGATTCAAAGTAATGCCTTGAGGTGACATTAAGATAATAAAACTATCATCAGTTGCAATTGTTTTGAGACATTCAACAATTGGTGCACACATTAAAACCATCCCTTGTCCTCCGCCATAAGGATAATCATCGACATGCTTATGTTTATCAATAGAAAACTCTCTAAAATCATGTAATTCAATAGTAACTAAACCTTTGTCAATCGCTCTTTTGATGATCGACGTATTTAAAAAACCTGTAAACATTTCTGGAAACAATGTTAAAATATCAATCTTCATCAATAAGCCCCTTTATTAGCATAACTACAATAATTTTCTTTTCTACATCAACATCTTTAATAAATGCATCAACATACGGTATTGCAACATTTTTACCATTATGATCAATATTTAAAATATCATGACGAGTATTATCATAAATTGAAGTAACTGGACCAATTTTTGTTCCCTCTGTAGAAACAACCTGCATTCCAATTAAGTCTGTATAAAAATATTCATCAGCATCTAAGAGTTCATCATCTTTATACCCATAAACAAAAGAACCAATATATTTTTCAACCAAATTAATATCTTGATTATCCCTAAATGATACTAAATAATTTCCTTTGTGTATCCGCGATGTAATAATTTTATAGACCAAATCTTGATTTTGATAACTTATAATAATTTCGTTTCCTTTTTTAAATCTTTTATCAGCAAAATCACTATTTGATCTAATTTTTAGTTCTCCCTTTAAGCCATGTGTTCCTACTATTTTTCCAATTTTAAGTTTTTCCATTAGTCCTCCATATAATAAAAGATGTGCTCAGCACATCTTTTATTGTTCATACGATTCAAACTTAATATCTAATTTTTTATTGGCCATGCGACCAGCAACAGACATAAGCTGTCTAATTGAATTAGCCATCATACCTTTACGACCAATCAATCGCGCAATATCCGATTTAGCTGAATAAACATGTAGTACCACTACATCTTCTTCTAACGACGGCATTTCACGTACTTCTAAATGGTCTTTATCTTCAACTAATTCAATCGCGATATCTTTAAGAATCTTTGCGTAATCCATGATTATTTACCTGATTTAGAATCAGCAAATTTTTTAATAATTCCTTCTTTAGATAGTAAGTTTTTAACTGTATCAGATGGTTGTGCTCCATTGTTTAACCATTTTAATACTTCTTCTTCTTTAATTGTAACTTTTGCAGGGTTAGTGCGTGGATCATAAGTTCCTAATAGTTCAATAAAACGTCCATCTCTTGGAGCTCTTGAATCTGCTGCTACAATTCTATAGAAAGGAGCTTTCTTAGCACCCATTCTTAATAATCTTAATTTTACTGCCATATACATATCCTCCTAATTAATTTACTCACTAAATTTATCATACTCTAGATAAGGTGTCAAGCTTTTTTACTTGACAGTGTTTATTTTTTTCTAGCAGAAACAATCAGCATCATCGGGCGGCGTAACTCATCCTTAAACTCAGGATGTGCAATAAGGGCATTTGAACTTACCGTTGGTTCTTTAACTTGAATTATTTCAAATCCGCCATTTAACAGTTCATTTAAATAAGTCGTCAATGTGCGATGATATTTAATTACTTTTTCTCCTAAAAACACCGCCTCACGTTTTCCTTCAAGATAATAATTATCTACAGGAAAATGCTCAATTTCACCAGCTTCATTATAATACCAGTCTTGATCTCCTTTAGCAGTAAATACAGGATGTTCAACATTAAACACCAAATATCCACCTGTTTTTAACCATTTATTTACTTTTTTTACAAAATCTTGGTAGGAAGGTAAATAGTGAATCATTAAAGAGCAAATAACAATATCAAATACAGCTTCTCCAAAATTACTTTCTTCAAACGAAATGCATTCATATTTAATCCGCGGATCATTGTTTTTGATTCTTGCTGTTTCAATCATTTTGCTAGAAATATCGCTTGCGATAACTTTTTTTGCACCGTGTTCAATCGCATATATAGAGTGCCAGCCATATCCACAACCTAAATCCAATACTGTTTTATTTGTAAAATCAGGTAAAACTCGTTGTAATACATGCCATTCTCCTGCACCCTCTAATCCATTTTTACTCCGCGACATCTGACTATATTTTTCAAAAAAGGCTGGATCATCATATTTATTTTGAGTCATTCATATTCTCCTTTAGTAATAAAAAGCCTGAATTTATCAGGCTATTTTTTCTTCTTTTTATGACGGATTTTTTTACGATTAGGATTACCGATATTAGGGTTCTTTGCACGTCCCCCTGGCATTGGCATACCTGTATTAGGATCAACATTACCTAACATCTTCATCATTTTTTTAGATTCTTCAAATTGTTTTAGCAAGCGGTTAACTGCTGCAACATCTTTACCACAACCTTTAGCAATTCTCTCTTTTCTAGATAAAGTAATAATACTTGGATCTCGACGTTCCTCTTTGGTCATTGAAAAAATAATTGATTCAGTCATTTTTAATTTCTTTTCAGAGTCCTCATCATTCATTTTTGGTAACTTAGGCATTCCTGGAATCATTTTCATAATTCCTGATAGTGGCCCCAATTTCCTTAACTGCTGCATTTGAGAAAGCATGTCATCAAGACCAAATTGTCCCGATTGCATCTTTTTATAGGCTTTCATTGTATCTTTTTCATCATATACATCTTGTACTTTTTCAACTAGAGATACAACATCGCCCATTCCCAAAATACGATCAGCCATACGATCAGGATAGAATAAATCGATAGCATCTAATTTTTCACCAGTACCAATGAATTTAATTGGTACATTTGTAATATGACGAATTGATAGAGCTCCCCCACCACGAGAGTCACCATCTAATTTAGTTAAAACAGCCCCAGTAATGCTCAACTGTTCATTAAATGAACTGGCAACATTAACAATATCTTGTCCAGTTAAAGCATCAACAACTAGTAAAATTTCACTTGGATGAGCGATCTTTTTAATATTAGCCAGCTCGTTCATTAATGGTTCGTCAATATGTAAACGCCCCGCAGTATCGATAATAATTACGTCATTATTATGGTCACGAGCAAATGTCATCGCTTCTTCTACGATTGATTCAGCAGATTGTGATGTCCCTTTTTCGTAGACAGGAACATTCAATTGTTCACCTAATGTTTTTAACTGATCCACAGCAGCTGGGCGATAAATATCTGCAGCAACCAACAATGGTTTTTTACCATATTTCTTGGTAATTAATTTTGCGATTTTTCCAGAAGTTGTAGTTTTCCCAGAACCCTGAAGTCCAACCATCATAATAACAGTTGGCTTCTTATCAAAATCAACTTCCGCAACACTTGTTCCCAGTAACGAAACTAGTTCGTCATGGACGATTTTTACAACAACCTGTCCCGGTTTTAATGAACCTAAAACATCTTGTCCCAACGCTTTTTCTTTTGTTGCAGCAATAAACTCTTTTACAACTTGAAAGTTTACATCTGCCTCTAATAATGCTAAGCGAATTTCGCTAAGCATTTCTTCCATATTTTTTTCAGTCAAACGCCCTTGTCCAGAAACTTTCTTTAAAGTCCCTTGCAGACGTTCTGATAATGAATCAAATGCCATAAATACCCCTTTCTAAATCTTCCTTAATAATTCTAAATATTCTTCTAGACTTTTATGATCACTAGATATATCATCTTCAATTCTTTGGATCAAGTCAAGCCTTTCTTGATGTTTTTTTAACAACTGCAGTTTTTCTTCATAATTTTCTAAACTATGAACTGCTTTTTTTAAATTATCAAATACAGCATTACGACTAACATCCAAAATTTGTGCAATTTCCGATAAAGAGTAATCTTCTTGATAGTAATATTCTAAATATGTTTGCTGTTTTTCTGTCAACAAATCACTATAACAATCCATTAGTAGATTAACTCGTTGTTTTTTCTCTAAACTTGATTCCATACTATTCCTCAACTAGGTTTTTGCATAACCCATATATATACTGGTCTAAATCAAATTCTTGTAAATCATCAACACTTTCTCCTAGACCAATGAATTTTACAGGTATATTCAATTGATCTTTGATAGAAAGAACAATCCCCCCCTTAGCAGTTCCATCCATTTTGGTTAGAACTAACCCTGAGACATCAGTGATCTTAGAAAATTCCACAGCTTGTGAAACACCATTTTGACCAGTTGTTGCATCAATAACTAACAGTGTTTCATGCGGTGCATCAGGTACTTCGCGTTTAATAATACGATTCATTTTTTCTAATTCATTCATTAAGTTGACCTTATTTTGAAGACGACCAGCAGTATCACAAATTAAAACATCAACATTTTTTTCTTTTGCCTGTTTTAAAGCATCAAATACCACTGCTGAAGGATCACCGCCCTCTTTACCTTTAACAATATCGACACCAACACGCTGTGCCCAAACTGCTAACTGATCAATCGCTCCGGCTCTAAAAGTATCTCCAGCTGCAACCATTACTTTCTTACCTTCATCATTAACGATACGATTAGCTAATTTCCCAATTGTTGTAGTCTTACCAGCCCCGTTTACTCCAACCATTAAAATTACTGTTAATCCTTCCTCAGCATAGTTAATCTTAGTTGTCATGACACTATCATTTGCATAAATAACGAACATTTTATCAACGATGATCTCATTAATCTCTTTTGGGTCAGTAATATTTTGCAAACGTACCTCGTTTTTAATTTCTTCAACTATCTTCATTACCATCGAAACTCCAACATCGGACATAATCAAAATATTTTCCAATTCTTCAAAATACTCATCATTGATTTCTCTAAAGCGAGCTGCAAGTTCATTGATTCGATCTGAAAAAGTACTATTAGACCGATCTAATCCAGCTACATATTTTTCGTTTTGTTTAGCAGATTTACCAACGAATTTTTCTTTTATTTGACTAAAAAATCCCATACGATTCCTCCTAACTTTGATCTGTTAAATCTATTGCTTCTTCTAATTTGACACTAACTAACTTTGTAACTCCCTTTTGTTGCATTGTTGCTCCATAAAGAAGGT
Source organism: Erysipelatoclostridium sp. MSK.7.34 (assembly GCF_019041935.1). NCBI lineage: Bacteria > Bacillati > Bacillota > Erysipelotrichia > Erysipelotrichales > Coprobacillaceae > Thomasclavelia > Erysipelatoclostridium sp. MSK.7.34. The sequence goes on along the minus strand of NZ_JAHPYJ010000017.1, from coordinate 9,868 downwards.
CACATTCTTCCATTGTTCCTTCACGATGGGTAACCACAATAAATTGCGTCGTTCCCGAAAATTCTCTTAAATATTTAGCAAAACGTTCAACATTTGCAATATCTAATGCAGCTTCAACCTCATCTAAGATACACATCGGAATTGGCCGTACCCGTAAAATTGCAAATAAACATGAAATAGCGATCAAGGCCTTTTCCCCACCTGAAAATAATGTAATATTCTGGACTGCTTTACCTGGGGGCTGAACATCAATATCGATTCCAGTTTCAAGAATATTTGTAGGATCAGTATACTTTATTCTAGCCTTTCCTCCACCAAATAAACTCCTAAAGACATGATTGAACTCTTCGTTGATTTTCTCAAACGTTTCTGAAAAACGCTCAACCATAATTTCATCCATCTCTTTAATCGCTTCAAGGATACTATCTTGGGCTTGAATCAAATCTATACGCTGAGTATTCATGTTCTCATAACGCTCACTGATTATTTGATATTCTTCAATTGCATCAACATTAACGTTTCCTAAACGATTAATATTTGTTCTTAATTCGTATACTTCTAATTTAGCTTGTTCAATATCAATTTCATCAAGGTAATGCTCGACAGCATACTCATAAGTCATCCGATATTCATCATTTAATCTAGCTAAATGATTATTTAACATTGCTTCTAATTTTGTTGCATTAATAGCACTAGTATTAACCTCACTTTGAACCTCTTTTAAATCATTACGATATTCACGCAATTCAACATCTAAAGCTTCATTTTGATTAACATAGGCCATTCTAAGTTCACGTTTTGATTTAATTTCTTCAGTTAAATTATCACGATATTTAATCGCTTCATTTAACTGATTAACTAATTTACTTTCTGTTTTTCCACTAGCAAATTCTTCTAATTCAACACTTTGATCAGCTAATGATTCATACTCGGATTTTGCCTTGATCAACTCTTCTTTCTTGCTTTGAACAACAACTTCCAATTTAGCATATGCCATCTGCTTTTGTAATAGAGCATGTGAAACTTCTTTGATTTCATTATCCAATCCATTATGTTCATTACGCTTAAGCCCAAGTTCTTTTTCTTGTTGTTCAAGAGTAACAGCAACCTGCTCAAGTTCACGTTTTTGAACTATTGAAGATTTTTGACGATTAAAACTTCCACCCGTCAAAGAACCGCCAACATTAACAACATCACCTTCAAGAGAAACGACTTTGTACCGAGAAAAAGTTGCTTTGCTGATTTCATTAGCACTATCAATATCTTTAGCTACAATAATATTCCCTAGTTGATTTAAAACAACGGCAGCAATCTCATCTTCATATGTTACAAAATCACTAGCCAAACCTAAATATCCTTCCATGGTTTGACAAACAACTAAATGTTCTTCACGCACATGTCGTGGTTTCATAGCACTGATTGGTAAAAAAGTAGCTCGTCCCGCTTTATTATCACGTAAAAATTTAATTGCATCTCGTGCAGTTAAATCATCTGTTGTAACAATAAACTCTATTGCTCCTGCTAAAGCTGAAGACAACGCTAATTCATATCCTTCATCAGCTGTAATTAAATCACCTAAAACACCAATAATATTTTTATTACTTTTAGCAAGACTTAAAACTGTTTTAATGCCATGATGATAATTTGATTTATTTTCAATCGCATCTATTAAAATCTCTTTTCGTGATTTATTTTTATTAATATTGTTTGATAATTGATCAATTTCATTTTTTAATAAAAGTAATTTTTTATTACGCTCCTCTTGTTGTCCAATTATCGTGGTTAACTCTTTTTGAGTGTTATCTAATCGTTCCACACGATCATTATATTCATTAACAACATCACTTAAAATCGCCTTCATATTAGCGATATTTTCTTTTAAATTTTCTTTACTTAAGGTCTCAAGTGCATGTTTTCGCTTTTGATCAACTTCGACTTTGGCAGTCTCTAGTTTCGAGACATTTGATACTGCCTCTAATAGTTTACTTTGTAAAGCATTTATTTCTTGGTCGAGAGTAAACATTTTCTTTTTTATTTCATCGTTACTGCTCTCTTTAAGCAAAATATCAGCCTCTAAAGAAGCTTGACGCTCATTTAAGTCCTTGATTACCTTACTCAATTCATCTAGTGATTTTTTTGCTTCAGTTATCTCATTTATTAAAACATTAACTTCTATAGCTGTTAATTTTTCTTTCAACGCTAAATACTTCTCTGCTTTGTCTTTTTGACGTTTAAGAGGACCAACCTGTTTTTCTAGTTCTACTACGATATCACCAATTCGTTCAAGATTTTCGTTAGTACGTTCTAATTTACGAATCGATTCTAATTTTCTTTTTTTATATTTAGAAACTCCTGCTGCATCTTCAAAAATACCACGACGTTCTTCTGGTTTATTGTCCGCAAAAGAAGAAATATTGCCTTGGGAAATAATTGATAACGAATCCTTTCCTAGACCTGTATCCATAATCAAATCAATAATATCTTTTAAACGACAAGATTGTTTATTGATTAAATACTCCGCTTCATTATTCATACGATAAAGTCGCCGTGTAATCTCGACTTCATTATAATCATATTTCATAAAACGATCACTGTTATCGAAAACTAAGGTAACTTCAGCTAAATTTTGTGCCCGACGATCTTCGCTTCCAGCAAAAATAACATCTGACATATTTGCACCACGCAACGATTTAACTGACTGTTCTCCTAAAACCCAACGTACAGCATCAGAGATATTTGATTTCCCGCAACCATTTGGACCTACGATTCCTGTGATTCCAGGTTGAAATTCTACATTGACTTTATCAGCAAATGATTTAAAACCATGTAATTCAATTCTTTTTAAATACATTACTTTCTTCCTCTCATTATTTCAGGATCACCGCACCATCCCTAAATGCTTCTACTACTGCTAACGATTCCACACGATAGCCTTTTTCTTCAATTAATTGGCGACCTGTTTGAAAACCTTTTTCAACAACAATTCCAACACCAGCAATATTTGCACCTGCTTGTTTAACAATATCAACTAAACCTAATACAGCTTGACCATTAGCTAAAAAATCGTCGATAATTAAGATATTATCATCTTTATCTAAATATTTTTTACTGACAATCGCATCATAATCAATTCCTTTAGTAAATGAATGTACTTTAGAACTATAATAATGTGTACTTGTTGTTTTTGCAGTCCCTTTCTTTGCAAAGACAACAGGTGCATCATCAAATTCAAAAGCTGTTGCTAAAGCAATCCCAATTCCCGAAGCTTCAATTGTTAAGATTTTAGTAATTTTTGTGTCTTTAAAACGAGCTTTGAATTCTTGAGCTATTTGTCGATACAAAGTAGGATCAATTTGATGATTCAAAAAACTATCCACTTTTAATATATCCGGCATAATTACAATCCCGTCTTTTAATATTCTCTCTTTAAGTAATTCCATAAATTCCTCCGATTATTTATTAAACGATAGTTTTTCTTTAATATCAAAAACTTTTCGTTCGCTTGGTAATTTTACTACAAAAGTAGAGCCAACATCAACCTGGGAAATAACATCTATATTTCCATGATGTAAATCTACAATTGTTTTTACAATTGATAACCCTAGTCCATTTCCTTCTACAGAACGGGCTTTTTCTTCACGATAAAAACGTTCAAATATATGTGAAACAACTTCTTTAGACATTCCGTATCCAGTATCTTCAATTGATACTTCAACTTCACGAGAAGCCTTTTTAACAGCTACTGTAATAAGACCACCTTCACCAGTATATTTGATTGCATTTGAAATAAGATTGATCCAAACTTGTTCCAATCGTTGTTCATCGCCATAAACCATAATATCTTTGCGCGGTTTTTCAAATTGAATTTCTATATCCTTTAAAATTGCTTGGTTTTCTTGAGTAGAAATAACCCGAGATAATTGCTCAACAATTGAATATGTTGTAAATTCTAACTCAACCTCTTCTCGTTCCAACAACGTCAGCTGCAGCATATTCTTAGAAAGAGTCGATAACCTTTTTGAATGAAATAAGATTATATCAGCATACTTTTGACGCTGCTCTTTAGGAAGATCTTCCTCTTTTAAAATATTGGCAAAGCCTTGAATTGCAGTCAATGGAGTTTGAAATTCGTGCGAAATATCAGAAATGAACTTTTGTCTTGTTTCTTCTTGTTTCGCTAACTGCTGTGCCATTTGATTAAATCCCTGATTCAATCGAGAAATTTCATCATCACCCACATAATTAACACGAACACTATAATTTCCTTTTGATAATTCTTTAGTGGCGTTAGTTAATCTCGTTATTGGTTTAACAATAATATCAGCAATCGCTAAAAAAACTAGATTTCCTGATAAAAAGACACAACCCAAAATCAAAACAGCAGAATTAGCAAAAATTCCTTTTTCATAACTAGTATCCTTTTGAATAAATATATATACATCAGAACCATTGATTTTTGCCTTGCTGCCATAGGTTTGCACACTTTTGCGCTCATCGAAACGCCCGTTTTTGTTTTCATCATGATAATATTGAATCATTGTCTCGCGACTAGGAAAATATCCTTTGTTTTCACCATATGTATAATAGTCCAATTCTGGTGAATACAACGTTATATAAACCTCTGAGCTAATTGCGTATTTATTCATAATATCGTTAATATTAGCATCATCAAGGCTATTTAAAATACCTACAACATATTCACTTGTTGCACTCAACTCACTCTTAGCCATATCTTCAATTTGATCATAATTATTACGTAAAGCTACATATCCAGCAACCGAAAAACTAAATGCGATAGTTATTAAAAAACCGCAAATCAGCTTGCCATAAATAGATTTCATCATTCGACTTCAACCTTGTATCCAAGTCCTCTCACCGTTACAACTTTAAATCCTGGTAAGTGTCCTAGATTTTCTCTAATTCGCTTAATGTGAACATCTACAGTACGATCAAAGCCATCATAGTCCATTCCCCAAATTTTTTCAATCAACTGTTCACGACTAAAAATCTGATCTGGATGCTTTGCTAACTCAAAAACTAATTCAAATTGTTTTAACGGTAAATGAATGATTTCGCTCTGATAACGTATCTCATATTTATCGCCATCAAACTCAACTTCATTTAATTTGATTATATTTGATGTATTAACACTATATCTTTTTAAAACTGCTCGCACTCGTGCCATTAATTCAGTTGGATCAAATGGCTTAACTACATAGTCATCAGCACCAACAGAAAAACCGCGAAGTTTATCTTTACTTTCACCTTTCGCTGTTAACATAATTACTGGAACATCTTTAAATTCCTTTAGATTTTCTACTAATTCAAAACCATCCATAACTGGCATCATGACATCAATAATTCCTAAATCAATATATTCATTTTCGAATATTTCTAAAGCCTCTTCACCATTGCTAGCTTCCAGAACTTCAAATCCTTCTTTATTCAAATAAAAATTAATTAATTCCCTAATATCTTTTTCATCATCAACTACTAGTACTTTTGCTTTCATCTTTACACCTCAATTCACTGTAAGATTATAACACATTTTATTAACTAAATATATAGTTACAAAAGCAAAATAGCTTGAGTTTAAAGAGATGATAATAAATATAAAAAAGCCATAACCTATATATAAGTTATAGCTTCTTGTTCTATTAAAGACTAACCAAATTTAATTGAAGTAATTACCTCGCTATTGTCTTTACTATTAACATATTCAATGGTTACAACATCACCAACTTTTGCTAATGGGAATTGATTAGATAAACTGATATCTCCGATGAAAATCGTATCACTACCTTCAAGTTTAAAATAATAAGTACTGTTACCATCAACGACAGCTTCATTAATTGCAGTAATCGCTCCAGTCAACTCATTAGTCTTATATTCACTTGAGTCAGTTTTTTTACCATTAGCTTCTAATAAAGCATAATATGCTTGTTCAGCTTGAGCAACACTGTCACCGGTAGCCACGATTTGATAATTTTCAACACTAACAAAAGCATACTTTTTAACAAGTTTAGCATCATCTTTTAAAGATAAGAAATATGTTGGCTGCCCTCCCGCATTGATCAAAATCGGAAAAGTTGCCGTATATTTCAAGTTTTGAACTTGACCTTCCGCCGAAGACATTGCAGAATATTCTTCAGCTCCAGAAATATTATAATACTTTCCATCTTTAGTCCGCAAATTAATCATAGCAAACCCAACGTTAGAAGCATCATTAGATACCGATGTTAAACCAGTATATAAATAGACATCATCATTGATTGCTACATAATTGTAACCAGAGGTTGGCTGTAATACTCCTTTTTGCGAAAATAAAGTATTAAAATACCCATTTGTATATTTACCATAATTTTCTAATTGACTTAAAACCAGTTCTGCTGGATAAGCACGGTCAACCCATTCTGGTACTTTATCAATATCATAATATTCATGATCACCATTTATTGCATTAACTAATACAGCTCCAGTTATATCTTTTCCACCAAATAAACCGATTTTATAATTATATACTGGTGCAATCCAATAAGGATTCCCCTTTTCATCAATTTCAAAAGCCAATGTATCAAACATTAAAGTTGGATAATTAGCGCGCAAATGACGTTCAATTTTACGTCCAAAATGTTCTGATTTAGAATATTTCATTCCTTCTTTTAATTTAACTACTTCAGATTCTTGCGTCACCATATTTACTCGGATATATGCGGGCAGTCCATCACTACGGTTAGTAAACCATTTGATCAAGTCACTATATTCTAATGGTGTCACACGATATGGCGTATCTTGATAATTTATTTGTTCATACGACTCATCAACTTCAAATTGGGATACATAATCAACCATCTGTCCCATTTTACGATCACCTAATTTAATCGCACTATCTCGATCCACCACTGGAATCGATTGATAGGAAATAGTTTTATTGTCAGCATAGAAGTCTGCTTTCTTATCTAACTTTAATTGTTTTTGATAACTTCCTGCATTAAAGATAGGCGAACTAACAAATGTTCCAATGGCCACATATGCAATTAATATTCCAATCACAATGAGACTATATTTGGTGATCTTACTAAATCTTTGACTTAACATAAAATATAGTCCATTAAATATTAATAATAATATACAAAAATAAATTATAAATTGTGGTGAACGAAGATTCAATGGGATCAAAAAAGCATATTCACCAATCAATCCAATTATTAAAGTTATTGTAAACGCCTTTAAAAAAGCACCTTTTTTTACTTGTTTTACATCTTGAGAACCTTGTCTAAATGAAAAACCCTCAATAAAATTTGCAAATATGTCAGTAAATTTATTCATTGATTATCTCCTTTAAATCTTGAAGCAGTTGACCAAGCTGTTCTAATGAAGCTAACTTTGCGCCACTTGCCAGCATATGACCACCACCATTATATTTTTCAGCCACCTTATTGACTGCGTAATCACGTGAACGTAAACTAACACGCCAATTATGATCAGCGACATTTTCAGTTAGAGCCATCCAAATTTTATATTCTTCTACACCAGATAATAAATTAACAAAATCCGAACCTCTTTCACGACTAATTTCTAACATTTTTAAATCTGCATCACTTAAAACATAATAAGCAACACCACCATCAAACTGATGATTATTTAAAATAAATTTATTAATTTGTAAATCCTTAGCCTTCTTCATATAAATTCGATTATAGATTTCAACAATATCAATTCCTTCTTGAACCAAAGCTCCAGCTACTGCAAAAGTCCGTTCATCAGTATTTCGATACATAAACCGCGCTGTATCTCCAACAATTCCCAAATACAAAGCTTCTGCACCACTTTTAGTAATTTTCATAGCCGTATCTTTAAAAATTGTTCCAACTAATTGGCTAGCTGAACTAGCACTACTATCTTCGTAATTTAAAGTGCCATAACTATCTACGACCAAATGATGATCAATTTTAATAATTTCTTTACAAAGTTGATATCTTTGATCATCAATTCTTTCAATATTAGCAGTATCAAGAACAATTCCTAAAATATCTTTAGTATAATCAACTTCTTGATGTTCAAAAACTACTGTATATTTTTTCACTAATTCCGAACTGAAATCACCACATAAAAAAACCTTTTTATCTGGATAAGTAGCTTTAATCATATCGTACATTCCCAATTGGCTGCCAAAAGCATCAAAATCTGGATTTACATGACGGTAAATAGCAATATAATCATATTCTTCAATTTTAGCAATTATTTTTTCTTCCATTATAAAACTCCTCTATTTAATAAGATGACTATACCATATTTACCCAAATTTATAAATAGAAAAGCTCTGATTATTGATCAGAGCTTATAAACCTAAAATTCTTACAGTATCACGAGCAATCATTACTTCCTCGTTAGTAGGGATTACATAAACATCAACTTTAGAATATTGATGGGAAATTAGACGATTTTCTTTACTACGACGTTCATTTTCTTCTTCATTTAAGAAAACGCCTAACGCACGTGAAACATTATCAATGATCAAACGACGAAGATAAGAAGCATTTTCTCCAACTCCAGCAGTAAAGGCAATAGCATCAACACCACCCATTTCAACAAAATAACTTCCAATATATTTTGAAACGATTCGTGCATATAACAAACCTGTAAGAAGTGCACGTTCATCACCGTTCTTAAATAATGCATTTTCAATATCACGGGAATCTGAAGAAATTCCAGAAATTCCTAACATTCCTGATTTCTTATTATAGATATCTAAAATTTCATCAGGTGTTTTATTTAATTTTTTACATAAATACGGCATAATAGATGGATCAACATCACCACAGCGTGTTCCCATCATTACTCCTGCCAGTGGTGTAAATCCCATTGAAGTATCAATACATATACCATCCTGAACTGCTGAAATGCTTGCACCATTTCCTAAATGACAAACAATTACTCGCGAATGTTTGGGATTTCCTAACATATCAATGGCAACTTGAGATACATATTTATGACTTGTTCCATGGGCACCATATTTGCGAACTTTTAAATCTGTGTAGTATTCATATGGTAAAGGATATAAATATCTTTCCCGGTCAAGAGTTTGATGAAATGCAGTATCAAATACAAAAACATGTTCAACCTCTGGTAAAGCTGCTTTAAATGCATTATATCCAACAATATGTGCTGGATTGTGAAGTGGCGCTAATTCAGCTAATTCTTCTACGCGAGCAACAACTTCCTCGTCGACTTTAACCGCGTCGTTATAATATTCGCCACCGTGGACAACTCGATGTCCACAAGCTTCGATTTCACCTAAACTTTCAACAACATGGTGATCAACTAAAGCATCTAATAATAATTGTACTGCAACACTATGGTCTTTAATTGGACACTCTTTAATAAATTTTTCACCATTATATTTCATTTCGAAGTTACCTTGGTCTAGTCCAATTCTTTCGACTAACCCTGATGTAATTACTTCTTCACTAGGCATATTGATCAACTGGAATTTTAAAGATGAACTACCAGCATTGATTGCCATTACTTTAACCATTATAATTCCTCCTATTTCTTCATGTCATATATTAATTGTACCTAAATTCAACACTAAACTCAATATATTTTGAAAGCACTTTCACCATTTATTAAAGTATTTATTGGAATTATCGAATAAATTTGTTTTATATTTAAGAATATTTTAAAACCCTAGATTGAACTAGGGTCTTAAAAATAATTATTTAGATTGATTGTAGTTATTAGATGAACTCATTTGTGATTGACCCATTTCGACTAATCTTTTTGTGATTTCGCCACCTACTGAACCATTCGCACGAGCAGTTGTATCAGGACCTAAATTAACGCCAAATTCGTTAGCAATCTCATA
>NZ_JAHPYJ010000016.1:0-78640 GCF_019041935.1 Erysipelatoclostridium sp. MSK.7.34 | reverse complement strand
TCATTGTATCAATTCAATCGACTTTTTTAAATACACTATTTTATTTGGCACTTACAGTACATTTGGCTATATTAAAGTTTTTTACATAATAGATTTTATAATTTTCTTCATCGACTATAGTAAAAATTTATAACTGTTCTAATCATATCTCCTCTATATGAATTTATATTTAGCTTTCATTGTAATAGTGTGACATCAACCTTTTAACTTTTTATGATTAGCCTTAAATTCTATGTTAGACAAATCTAAAGAAGATCTATGGTATCCATAATTTTGGTATTCTGAGAACCATTATTCATTTTATAGTAGTGTATTGATTCTTAACACTGGAAATATTTAGAATAATCTTTGATGGGTAATAACAATACGATTTATTTACAATTTTTACCTTTTTCTTTGGTTGTCGTGTTTTCATGTATGAACTACAGTATGTAATTTTCTTATGTACTCATTCTTTGTCTTAAGACTTAATATTTCTTCATTTTTTTGTTAGATAATTGAACTTTTGTTATTTGGATATACAGCTTTCATTTCTTTTTTTCGGTAGCTGATTTCCTTTTTTTCTACTATATTATAGCTTTTTTATAAGAGTTTATCCAAGAATGCAACAATCGATCATATTTAATGGTAGTACTCGTGACTATATTAGTAATTTACGCTTAGATGTGACCAATACTAATTTTTAATACGTTTTTACAATAAAAAATAGCTATAACATCTAAACAATTTCAATTAATATAATGCTAAAAAGGTTGATTTTTTCTAATTGAATAGGAGTTATTATCTTTATTTTTGCCCTCCCATATCATCGCATATGCTATTTTCTATAATGAAAAAGTGGCTTACTTGTTTAGGTGGGTAAACTTTGCACTCACTTTAGAGCTCCCTTTTTTACAACTTTTAGAAATAAAATAAATAAGTTAGTGTTTAGTGTAGGTTTATGGTATTATAATCAATGAAGTAATTTATAAATTGGATTTTTATGGTAATAATTTAATTAAATTATCATTAAAAATCTTTGCTTATAAATAATTTAGCAAAAAATATGAAAGGCTGTATATATAGAGGGTATGCTTGCAAAAATTAAAAAAATGCAGTAAAATGCAGTGAATTATGAAGAGTCTAACTAAAACTATAAAAGTATATTTATAAAGGTGGATTTTATGGAAAATATAGAAAATGCAATAGAAATAAGAGATATGAGTAAAGATTTCAAGCTTATTTATGACAAACCAACAACTTTAAAGGAACGGTTAGTTTTTTGGAATAGATCAAAGCCTGAATGGCATCATGTTCTGAAAAATATAAATCTAGATATTAAGAAAGGTGATACTGTTGCTTTAGTGGGGACAAATGGAAGTGGAAAATCTACACTTTTAAAATTAATGACAAGAATATTATATCCTACAAAAGGAAAATTAGAAACTGCCGGGAAATTAACTTCGCTATTAGAACTTGGAGCGGGTTTTCATCCTGATTTTACAGGTAGAGAAAATATATATTTTAATGCATCTATTTTTGGATTGACTAAATTTGAAATAGAAAAACGAATTGATGAAATAATAGAGTTTTCTGAATTAGGAAGTTTTATTGATAATCCAGTTAGGACTTATTCGTCAGGAATGTACATGCGTTTAGCTTTTTCAGTAGCAATAAATGTTGATGCTGAAATATTATTAATAGATGAGATTTTGGCAGTTGGAGATCAACACTTTCAAGATAAGTGTTTTTCGAAGTTGAAAGAGTTGAGAGATAGTGATAAAACAATTGTTATTGTTTCTCATAGCTTAGATATGATTAAAAAATTATGTACAAGAGCGGTTTGGATTTATAACGGTGAAGTAAAGGCGGATGGAAATCCAAATATTGTAATTGATAAATATCTTGATCAAGTAGTTAAGGATCATGCCAATCAAGTTAAAGATTATGTACCAGAAACAATTAACTGTATCTTAACAATTGAAACACCAACGGAGTTTGAAGAAAAAGATAATAGCAGTAATATTGTAGTATCAGGTTGGGAAGTAAGTAATACTTTTACAACTAATGTAGATGTTTATATGGATAATAAATATATTGGTCGTGCAAGTAGGCATAAAAGAAATGATGTTCTTATGCATTATCAAGAAGCTAATGGCGGAGCAAGCATGAATGCTCAAGCAGGATGGGAAATTAATGTGCCTGTAAAGGGATTAGAGGGAAATCATATCATTTATGTAAAAGTTAGTGATGGAGATAATATAATTGCAAATAAACAAGTACAAGTAATTCTTAAGGATAAAAGTAGGTAAAATTATGAAATTAATTGAAAATTTATATCAATATAGGGAATTGTTAAAATCAAATATTAAAAAAGAAATTCGTGGTAAGTACAAAGGTTCTGTTTTAGGAGTTTTGTGGTCATTTTTAAACCCTTTGTTAATGGTAATGGTTTATTTTTTAGTCTTTCCTTTTTTGTTTAGAAATACTGTTGATAATTATTTGATATATCTTGTTATTGGGGTGATTCCTTGGAATTTTTTTACGACAACTATGAATCAAGGTATTATGACTATTAGAGTGAATGAGGGAATTATAAAAAAAGTGTACTTTCCAAGAGAAATTCTGCCTATTTCTGTTGCAACAAGTGGGCTTGTTAACTTTTTCATATCGTCAATAATAATGTTATTATTTTGTATATTTGGTGGGGTAGGTATTTCATGGCATCTAATCCTATTTCCAGTATTTGCATTAATTCAATACTTTATAACTATGGGATTGATTTTAGGTTTGAGTGCAATTAATGTGTATATTAAGGATACAGAATATATAGTACAGTTTTTTATTAATATGTTATTTTATGGAACGCCAATTTTATATGATTTGAGTACATTTAAAGACTTTCCGTCAATTTTAATGAAAATTATTAATTTAAATCCTTTTAAACATCTAATGGTTATTTACCGAGATATCTTTATGTATCACAATGTACCAAATTTAGGAGCTACAGTTTATATTGTTATATTTGCGGCTATCTGTTTTTTTGGAGGGTTAGCAATATTTAGAAAACTAGAAAAAGGGTTTGCTGAGGAGGTATAAAATGGGAGTTACAAACTTTGTTGACTCAACTAAAAAAACACCGACTTTTATTAATGATGAAATCACGGGTATAAAGGTTCAATATTTAAAAATTATACTAGCTAATTTAAAAGAAAATAATGAACTCTTTGTTTATAGTAATGATATAGAAATTGCTTATAATAAAAAAATGATATCAGATGATGGGGATATTCAAATTGAATTAGAAATTCCTAAAGATTGTAAAGAGATAAGAGTTTGTTGTTTAAGCGGTAAATGTCTGATAGATGTTTATAGATTAAAAATTTCTTATGCTTTTAAAATTAGAAGTTTATTTAAAAAGATTTTTTCTATAATAAATAGATCAATTATTGTATTTGGGCGAGGTATGAGATTTTTATGGCGTGAACATAGGATGATGATTCCTCCAACATTATGGAGAAAATATTTTATTCGTTTTTTTAGTCGAGTGAAGGAACGAGGTGAGATATTATGGAATCCGTTTATTCAAGATGATTATCATAAATGGATTCAGAAATTTGAGAAAAATAATATTGATAAAGAACAGGAATATAATCCCTTAATATCAATCCTTATACCAGTTTATAATGTTGAGAGAAAATTTTTATCAGAGTGTTTAGATTCGATTTTAAATCAAACATATCAAAATTATGAAGTATGTATAGTTGATGATTGTTCAACAAATCTGGAAACGATTAACACGTTAAAAGAATATGAAAATAAAGATACCCGTATAGTAGTTAAAACTAGGTTAATTAACGGACATATTTCAAAGGCTTCAAATGATGCACTTGAAATTGCACGTGGTGAGTTTATTTGTTTAGTTGATAATGATGATACGCTAGCACCAAATGCTTTATATGAAAATGTAGCTTTATTAAATAAACATAAAGATGCTGATTTCATTTATAGTGATGAAGACAAATTAGATTTGCGGGGTGAAAGATGTGAGCCGCACTTTAAGTCTGATTTTGCACCAGATACTTTATTAGGTATAAATTATATTTGTCATCTTGCAGTTTTGCGGACTTCATTAGTTAGAGAAGTTGGTGGTTTCACAGTTGGTCTAGAAGGAGTTCAGGACCATGATTTATTTTTACGAATAACTGAAAAAACAAAGAATATATATCACATACCAAAAATCTTATATCATTGGAGAATGATTGAGGGCTCAACATCTTTATCAGTTGATAATAAAGCTTATGCAGTGAAAAAGGGAATAGAAACTATAGAGAGTACCCTAAAAAGGCGAGGCGTAAAAGCAAATGTTAAAAGTTTAGGGAATAGTACAGTTTATGGGATTGAGTATGTATTAGATACAGAACCAAGTGTATCTATTATTGTCCCAACTAGAGATTTTGCAGATGTGACAGAAAAGTGCTTAGAATCTATTTACAAATTAACAAATTATAGTAATTTTGAAGTTGTAATTGTGGATAATAGAAGCGAAAAGCAAGAAACTATGGAATTGTTTGAAAAATATCAAATGAGATATGAAAATTTTAGAGTTATTAAAGCTGATATGGAGTTTAATTATTCTGCAATAAATAATTTAGCAGTAAATACATGCAAGTCAGATGTATTAGTACTTCTTAATAACGATACAGAAGTACTTACGCCAAACTGGTTAAAATTGATGGTATCTTATGCAATACAGAAACATATCGGAGCAGTTGGAGCAAAATTATTATATCCAGATATGACGATTCAACATGGTGGAGTTTTGCTCGGAGTAGGGAATGCGGTGGCTGCTCATGCTTTTATTAGTCATCCTAGGGATGATGAGGGAGTATATGGGCGTTTAAAAATACCTTATAATTATTCAGCTGTAACGGCAGCTTGTTTAGCAGTAGAACGAAAAAAATATATACAAGTTGGGGGACTAGATGAGACTTTAAAGGTTGCATATAATGATGTTGATTTTAATTTAAAATTACTAGATGCAGGATATTATAATTTATTTATTCCGCAAGTTGAATTAATTCATTATGAGTCAAAAAGCAGAGGACTTGATTCAACTAGTGAAAAGTATAAACAATTCTTGGCAGAGAATAATTATATGCATAAGAAGTGGGCTAAGTATATTGAATGTGATCCATATTACAATAAAAATTTAAGTAAGTTAGGTTTGTATATGTTAAATAGGAACATTGATTAGGTGGTGAGTCATAGTAATGAAGTATAGAATAGAAGAATGTGAAGTATGTGGTATTATGAATCCAACATTAGTTATACGAGGTTGGGCGGATTCAACAATTAACCATATTAAAATTAAATCACCTGATGAAATTTTAGTGAAAGAAATAAAAAAAATTAGATCTAGAATAGTATCATTTGATTATAAAATACCTTTAAAAAAACATACAGTATATAAAGTATACTTATGTAATGATGAATTAGATATTAAAGTTAAAGTTGTTCGTTCTAATTTTATAAAAAGAGTATGGCAAAAATATAAACCTAGAGGTATATTTATTAATAAGGTCTTTGGAATTATATATGATCCATTAAAGAGGGAAATAATAAAATTCAATAAGGGAACGTTAAATATGCAAAATGAGAATGAATATAATGAGTGGCTAAAAAATAACGATAGATTTGTTGAAGTGAAAAATTTTAATTATCAGCCTAAAATATCTATAGTTATGCCAGTTTATAATGTTCCTGGAAAGTACTTGAGTTATTGTATAGAATCCATTTTGAAACAAACATATCAAAATTTTGAAATTTGTATTGCTGATGACTGTTCAACTAATATTGATACAATTGAAACACTAAAAGCTTATAAAAATAAAGATAATAGGATAAAAGTTATTTTTAGAGAAGAAAATGGGCATATTTCTAGAGCAACAAATTCTGCTTTATCTTTAGCAAGTGGTGAATTTATAGGATTGATGGATAATGATGATACGTTAGATCCGCATGCATTAAATGAAGTAGTTAATATATTAAATGAGGATAAAAATATAGATTTTATATATACCGATGAAGATAAAATAGACATGGGTGGAAAAAGAAGTGATCCACATTTTAAACCTGATTTTTCGTTAGATACATTATATGGTGGGAATTATATCTGTCACTTTAGTGTTATTAGAAAAAATATAATTGAAAAAATCGGTGGTTTTCGAGTTGGGTATGAAGGTGCACAAGATTTTGATTTATTTTTGAGAGTATCAAATGAAACTGATAAAATTTATCATATACCTAAAATTCTATATCATTGGAGAATGATTCCAGGTTCAACAGCTGTAGGTGGGGATGGTGCTAAAAACTATGCTGGGGAAGCAGGAAAACGTGCATTAGAGGATTATTTTAAACAAAAAGCTATTTCGGTTAAGATAGATAATATTATTAGTACACAATACTTTGTTGAATATATTTTCGAAAATGAACCAAAAGTAGATATTCTTGTTGTTTTTGAAGGTAATAACACATCATTAAATAATTTTTTAAGATCAGTATATACTGATAATGCTTATAAAAATTTTGTTGTAAATATTATAAATAAAGATAACAAACCATTGAAAATAGATACAAATTTTAATCACAGTGTTAAGCTTTTTATTAATGAGAAAAATGTTATTGAGACAGTAAATAATATTATTCAAGCAAGTGATGGTGAATACGTAATATTTGCAAATGAGTATTGTAATTTTGAGACATATGATTGGATTAACTTGATGATTGGCTATGCAAAACAAAATGAAATAGGTGCTGTTGGTTGTAAAGTTATGGATAAAAATAAGATTGTAAGAAATGCTGGAGTTATATTAAGCGAGCAATCTTTATTTATAAATGCTTATGAATGTACTAGTAGAAATGATTATGGGAATTATGGTAGGCTATTAGTACCATATAATTATTCTATAGTAAGTAGTCATTTAATGTGTGTTTCAAAAGAAAAAATACATAATTTAGATACCGATTTTAATTTAGATTTTTCGCTATATGATTTATGTTTGAGATTGTTAGAGGATGGTTTGAGAAATGTTGTTTTACCACAAGTAGAAGTTATTAATACAGCATACAAAAGAAGTTCAGATATTGAGCAAGAGAAAATTTTTCAAAGAAAGAATAAAATGCATATAGGGAATGATAGATATTATAATGTAAACCTTTCAAAAGAAAAAGCGTTTAGATTAAAAAAAATATAAGGAGTTAGGGATGAAGTTTAAAAATATTTTGTCGCAAATATTTAATGGTTTAAAAAAAATAAGTTATCAATGGCAAATATATAGGGATAAATCTTTTGCAAGTAGTATTTTAAAATTTTTTCCTAAAAACTTTTTGCTTGTTATATTTTTAATCTGTTCATTTATAATTATATTTAATGAGTATGCAGCAAATAATAATAGTGTTATATATAGAAATAATCATTTATATTCGAGTAATGTAGGGGCTATATATAAAGAACCAATAGAATTTAGCCTAGATAGAAAAAATGTTGATCAAGATTTTGATATCTTAAGTATTAAATTTGCAACATATGATAGAATAAATGATTCAGATTATACTTTATCGGTAATGGACAAAAATAATGTAGTATATGAAACAAATTTCAATACAAAAAAATTTGGTGATAATGAGTATGAGGATTTTTATCTCAATGATACAATAGATAGTAAGCGTCTAAAAGATTATACCGTGAAAATATCACCAATTAAAACAGATACTAGTAATAATATAACTGTTTTGTGTAATGAGGAAAATGGGGATATAGCGGTAGCGTATAAGGTAAGCAAAAGTCCTTTGAACATAAGCACTTTTATAATCATTGGAATGATTATATTGTTTTTTATTTTGATGAAGATTGTTAATGAAAGAAAAATAATACATGAAAAGTTTTTGATATTAGCTTTAATTTTTATTGCGTTTGCAACTATATTAACGCCACCATATCAAGTTCCCGACGAGAGATTGCATTATTTAAGGACTCTACAATTATCTCAATATAATTTTTCAAAAACACCATCAGAAAATTTGGGAAGCAGAGAGATAATTGTACCAGACAACTTAGATGATGTTAATTATAGTAGAGCAGAAGCAACTGATGCAGTCACGGATGTTGGATTGATAGGTGATAGCATGGTAGAGGGGCGAAATATTGAAAAAAGATATAATTCAAGTATAGGTGGAAGTGCTGTAATGGTCGCTTATTTATTACCTTCTATTATTTTAAGGTTAGTTGACTGTTTTACGAACTCACCATTAGTTTTATTTTACACAGGCAGATTAGTCTGCTTAGGAATAAATTTTCTTCTCACCTACTATGCAATTAAATTAACTCCTAAGTTCAAAAATACGATGCTTATAGTTGCATTGATGCCGATGTCTATTCAATCAATGATTTCATATTCGTACGATGGATTATTAAATGCATGTATATTGCTATTTATAGCAACATGTCTAAAAATGATATATGATAAAGAAAATAAGATAAATAAAAGATATTTGTCTATTTCAGTGATAATGCTATTTATGATAATTAGTATAAAATTACCATATGCATTATTAGGAGTTTTATACTTCTTTATACCATCTTATAAGTTTAATAATAGTGTAAAAAAGACAGCAAGTATTTTTATTGTTTTATTTGCTACATATCTATCGACGTTGTTATTATCAAAGGTTATGAGTATAGGGGCGTTGACCACTTCTGTAGTTTCAAATAGTGGAAATGAACAATCAAATTTTACGTATATATTAAATAATCCATTAGAAATATTTTCAATTGCAAAAAATACTTTTAAAGAAAAAATCGTCTTTTATATCGATTCGTTAGTTGGTTATTTTGGATACTTTTCTATAAAAATGCATACAATATTTCAATATGCCTATTTAATCATGGCAGGTGGGCTAATACTGACGGAAGAAAGTAATTTTAAGAAAAAAGAAAGAATATTTTATTTTTTAATAGTGTTAACAGTTATTGCGGGAATTTTTGGTGCTCTATATTTTGCATGGTCAGGATATCAATTGTCATACGTAGAAGGAGTACAAGGAAGGTATTTTATACCATTAATTTTACCAACAATAATGATATTTTCATTTAGGAAAAAAATATTGACTATTAAGAATTCAACAATATTTTCTTTTATCGACATAATTTTACTTAATTATATAATTTTATTACTGGTTTATAATTTTTAATTACAATGCATTTATTGTTGATTTTACGGGTTAGTTTGTTACTTTCCCGTTTTTAATATAGATTGGGTTTATAATCAAGGTTTCATTTACACATTTATTTAGATTTGTTATAATGCAAAGAGATTATCACATATGAGGAGAATAATGATGGAGCAAAAGATTCTTATAATAATACCTGCCTATAATGAAGAGAAAAGCATTGCAGAGGTTTATCTGAATATTTGTAATTACAATAATGAGTTTGGAACTAATTATGATGTAATTGTGATTAATGATGGATCAACAGATGATACTAAGCATATTTGTGAAATAAATAATATACCTGTAGTTAATTTGATCCATAATCTTGGTATAGGTGGAGCAGTACAGACTGGGTATAAATATGCGCGAGATAACGGATATGATTTCGCTATTCAATTCGATGGTGATGGGCAACATGAAGTTTCGTGTATTAAGGATATTTTAGAACCATTGTATAATGATTCAGCAGATTTTGTAATTGGGTCAAGATTTATTGATAAAAGCTCTAGTGAGTTTAAGTCAAGTTTTGCTAGAAGGATAGGTATTAGAATAATTTCAAATATGATAAAGTTTATTACTGGAAAAAGAATACACGATATAACATCTGGCTTTAGAGCAGCTAATCGGCGGGTTATTTTAGACTTTGCGTTATCTTATCCGGTGGAATATCCTGAACCAATAACAAATACAGAATTACTAAAAAAGGGCGTACGAATACAAGAAATACCAGTAAAGATGCATGAGAGAGAGGCTGGAATTTCATCAATAAATTCATGGAAAAATGTATACTTCATGGTAAATATTATACTTTCGGTTTTTGTTGTCGGAATTAGGAGGTGGAAATAATGAGTTTTGGAACAGTACTTTTAGTTCTAGGAACAGGTTTATTAATATTCTTAGTAACATTACAATTATTAAGAAGGGGAAGAATACCAGTAAAATTTTCTATTTTGTGGTTTATTGTAGCAGTAATCTTGTTAGTTGTAGGGATTTTTCCAAATTTTATAGTGCTAATATCTACTAGAATAGGTTTTATATCTATGTCCAATATGCTGGTTGGAATACTTATATTTTTATTATTTGCAATGTGCATAGCTTTAACTGTGATTGTATCAGGGCAAGCAACAAAAATTACGTTACTAATTCAAGAAGTTTCAATGCTAAAGAAAAAAATAGTTAATGAGGAAAAAAATAATGGATAAAAAAGTTACAATTATAATACCTGTATACAATGCAGGTGCTAATATTGAGCATTGTATACAGAGTATTCTGAAACAAACTAGTAGAGATTTTAAAGTGCTACTAATTAATGACGGCTCAACTGACGATTCATTAATAAGAATAACTGAGTATGCTAATCGTTATCCAGATATTTTTAAAGTTTTAACTCATGAAAATATGGGAGTGGTTGAAACTAGACATCGTGGAATTAAAGAAGCTGATACTGAATACATCATGTTTATGGATAATGATGATTTTATAGATAATGATTATGTTGAAGTTCTTTTAAATGAGATTGAAAAAACTGATAGTGATATTGTAATAACGGGGTATCGTCGAGCTAACTTTGATAAAGTTTTATTTACTATTCCTGCATATGATGATGAATGGACTAAATACCGAATTACAGCACCATGGGCAAGAATATTTAGAAGAAATTTTTTAGTAGAAAATAATGTTAGGTTTTTAAAGACCTATATTGGAGAAGATACGTATTTTAATATGAATGCATATTTATATACTAATAAAATTCATGGTCTGGATTATGTTGGTTATAATTGGTATTATAACGATGAAAGTGTATCAAACGTCAAGCAACGTGGTTTAAAACCAGAATGTGATGTCCTAGTTGTTCTAAATGAGATTGATAAGCTATATAAAGAAAAAGATGAATATTTGAATTATTTTGTAACAAGACATATCATATGGTATTTATTATTTTCTGGTGTTGATGCGACACCACAAAGATTCATGGAAGAATATAAGCGTTTATTTGAATGGCTAAAGAATCAAGGATATAAACTTTCTATACCATTTTATTCTAAAAAGATAAAAAGCGAACCATTTAAAAACAGATTAATTATAAGCATATTTAACTTTTTATCTAAAATTGGATTAGTAAGTATATTTACTAAAATATATTGTAAAGGTAAATAAGATGGAGGAGAACATTTTTGAAAGAATATAATATTAATGATTTATATGTGGTTATAGTTGTGTACAATACATCCTGTCAAGATTCCATTAGCTACAATAGAGCAAAGGATAGTAGTGTAAAAATCATTGTATGTGATAATAGTACTAGTGATTATGGCAATGAAGAAATAGTAAAGAATGATGGGAATATTTATATAAATATGGGTGGTAATAATGGCTTGAGTAAAGCATATAATGCAGCTATTCAAGTAATAAACAAGGATAATCGATATATTTGTTTGTTTGATGATGATACTGATATGGGTAAGAAATATTTTGATAAAGTTCTTTCTTATATAAATATGTCAAATGCAGATATTCTCTTACCGGTAGTTAAAACAAGTACTAGAATTTTATCGCCATGTCAATTTAAGAAAAAAAGGTGTGTAGAGGTTAAAAATTTAGAAGAGCTAATTAATAAACCTATTTCAGCAATTAATAGTGGAATGGTTATAAAGAGTGAAATCTATAAAGATTATAAATATAATGAAAATATATTTTTAGATTATTTAGATCATGATTTTATGAGAGAAATGAATAGGGTTAAAAAGAATATACTCGTTATGAATGATAATGTTTTAAAACAAGATTTTTCAATGGAGTCAAATAGTCTAGAAGCTTCCTATAAGAGATTATGTATACTCAATCATGATTTAAAAGAGTATTATAAGGAAGACTATATAATGTATCTGTATCAAATATTAGCTTATAAACTGGTAATGATAAAGAAATATAAATCATTAAAATTTGTGTTGTTAAAAAAATTTAAACAGGAGGTTTGATATGAAAAAGTATATATTGGATTTGGGTACAAAGATTATTCAAAAAACTAGATATCGAAACAATATTATAGATTATAAACCTATAATAGACAATTGTGATTTTGATATAGTTGAGAATAATTATAATGGTGGAAAAAAAATAGGTATATTATTACCCCATCTTGTTAAATCTTCTGGTGGAGTTACGTCAATACTCAGATTAGGAACTAATCTATCAAAATTAGGATATCAATTAACATACATATCAATGTTTAATGATAATGAAAAGGATATGGTAGAAGCCGCAAAGTTTAATTTAAGTAATTACGAAGGTGAATGTTTGCCATTAAATAAAACGAATAAAAATGATTTTGATATTATAGTAGCGACTGAGTGGCGGACGGTATATAGAATAATGGATTTTGATGCTTATAAGATGTATTTTGTCCAAGATTTTGAACCTATATTCTTTGAGATGGGTGAACGTTATTTATTATCCAAAAAAACTTATGAGTTAGGACTTCACATTGTCAGTTTAGGTAAATGGAATGTAGATACAGTTGTTAAAAGCTGTGATGTCAAAGGTCAAATAGATTATATTGAATTTCCGTATGAGAAAACAGAGTATACTTTTGTTAAACGAAATTTTGAAAAAATAAAAGAAAAAAGAAAGATAAAAGTGGCTGTATATGTAAAAGAGGAATCCAAAAGATTACCAGTTATAATCCCTTTAATTTTAGACAATTTAAAAAAGAGTTTGAAATTGAAAGGCTTTGAATTAGAAATAAATTATTTTGGAAATGCTTTGCCTATATGTATAAATAATGGAATTGAGTGTGGAAAGTTATCAAAAAAGCAACTTCATGAATTATATTGTGAATGTGATTTTGGTATGGTGGCTTCATTAACCAATATCTCATTAGTTCCATATGAAATGATAGCAGCTGGATTACCTGTTATTGAATTTAAAGATG
Organism: Erysipelatoclostridium sp. MSK.7.34; assembly: GCF_019041935.1. Classification (NCBI taxonomy): domain Bacteria; kingdom Bacillati; phylum Bacillota; class Erysipelotrichia; order Erysipelotrichales; family Coprobacillaceae; genus Thomasclavelia; species Erysipelatoclostridium sp. MSK.7.34. The sequence continues at coordinate 65,457 of NZ_JAHPYJ010000016.1, read as the reverse complement.
GGACATTTGATTATTTTTTTAGTAAAGAAACAGCAATATTATGTGATTTGAGTTATAAGCACTTAGAAAAAGAAATACTTTATTATGTTGAAAACCCTGCTGAATTAGAGGAAATGACTATTAGAGCTAATAAGAGTATTTTATCATTAAGTTGGGAAAAATCCGCCAATCAATTTGTTGAGATACTGGACCATGTAGACACAGTAGAATAGGAGAGTGAAATGAATAAGGTTATAAAAAATTATCTTTATAATTTAAGCTATCAATTATTATTAATTGTTTTACCTATTATTACAACACCATATGTTTCCCGGGTTTTAGGAGCAGAAGCAATTGGAACATATGCATATACCAATTCAATTACACAATATTTCATATTATTTGGATGTATTGGATTAAACTTATATGGTCAAAGAGAAATTGCATATCGTCAAAATAATATAGGAGAGAGAAATAGGGTTTTTTGTGAATTGGTTTTCCTTAGAACCGTTACAATTATAATTAGCTTGATTGTATTTTATATTACATTTGCTAGAGAAGGTCAATATGCATACATATTTATTATTCAAATAATGGATATTATCGCTTCCATTTTTGATGTATCATGGTTTTTTCAGGGAATGGAAGACTTTAAAAAGACAGTGTTAAGAAATTTTTTAGCTAGAATAGTATGCGTTAGTTTAATTTTCATGTTTGTAAAATCTAGTGCTGATTTACCATTATATGTATTGTTTTATTCTATTACTTTACTTTTAGGTAATATATCAATGTGGTTTTATATACCTAAATATATTAAAAGGAATGATGTGAAAAATCTGAATATTCAGAGACATATAAAGCCGGCTGTGATGTTATTTTTACCACAAATTGCGAGTTCACTATATACTTTATTAGATAAAACTATGATTGGGCTTATTACTGATAATAATTCAGAAGTTGCTTATTATGAGCAGTCACAAATTATTATTAAAACAGTCTTAACTTTATTAACATCTTTAAGTACTGCAATGATGCCAAGAATTGCTAATTTATTCGCAACGGATGATATGGAAACGGTAAAAAATTATATGACAATGTCTATAAAATTTATTTTAATGTTCTCTTTTCCATTTGTACTAGGGATCATTGGAATAGCTCCTGGTTTTGTACCATGGTTTTATGGAAATGGATTCGAAAAAGTAATTCCTAATCTTATGCTAATTTCTCCAATAATAATTTTTATTGGGTTAAGTGCAGTTACTGGGACACAATATTTATTAGCATTAGGGAGGCAGAGAGAGTATACATTTTCAATAATAGCTGCAGCAATTATTAATTTGATTTTAAATCTTATTTTGATTCCTCAGTTCAGTTCTTTAGGAGCGGCTATTGCGACAAGTTTTGCTGAACTTGTTGCATTGTTAACCCAAATATGGTTTATTAGAAAGGACTTTAATATTTTTTCTATACTAAAGCAAGGGTTTAGATACTTGGTTTTCAGTTTAATAATGTTTGTAGTTGTTTTTGGTATTTCTAATTTTTTAAGTATGTCAATTGTGAGTACATTAATTGAAATTTTTGTGGGCGGTATCATATATTTATTATTACTTATTATTGCTAAAGATACTATTTTTAATGGAGTTAGAGCTAAATTAGCAGAGAGGAGAAAATAAATGAAATTATTGGTTACAGGCGTTAAAGGTCAATTAGGACATGATATTGTCAATGAATGTAATAACAGAAATATAGAAGCAGTAGGTGTCGATGTAGAGGAAATGGATATTACAGATGCTGGAAAAGTAGCAGAAGTGATCAAGTCTGGTAATTATAATGCAGTAATTCATTGTGCTGCATGGACAGCAGTAGATAAAGCTGAGGATGAAGTAGAATTATGTACTAAAGTAAATGTTGATGGTACAAGAAACATTGCAAATATATGTAAAGAATTAGATATTCCAATGATGTATTTTTCAACTGATTATGTATTTGATGGTCAAGGTGAAACTGAATGGAAGGAATATGATGAAAGACATCCATTAAATGTATATGGTCAAACTAAATATGAAGGCGAACTTATTGTAGAAACGTTACCTAAGCACTTTATTGTAAGGATTGCTTGGGTATTTGGTATTAATGGAAATAACTTCATTAAAACAATGTTGCGACTTGGTAAAGAACGTGGTGCTGTTTGTGTTGTTGACGATCAAATCGGTTCACCAACATATACATATGATTTATCTAAATTAGTTGTTGATATGATTCAAACTGATAAATATGGAATATACCATGCTACTAATGAAGGGTTATGTTCTTGGTATGAATTTGCGTGTGAAATCTTTAAACAAGCAGGTATGAGTGTAGAAGTAACACCAGTTGATTCTAATGCTTTTCCTGCAAAAGCCAAGAGGCCAAATAACAGTAGAATGTCTAAGGCTATGCTAGATAAAAATGGATTTGGACGTTTACCAACATGGCAAGATGCATTGAGTAGATATTTAAAAGAAATTGATTATTAATAATATAAATGCTAGTATTTTAATATAATGCTAGCATTTTTAGGAGTAAATAATGAAACACGCTAAAATCCACCGTATTAATAATATGAATAAGAAATTAAGTGATAGTTTTATAAAGAACAATAAAACTATCACTATTACAATTATAATAATAACTGTATTTTTTTATTTTACTACGCTATGGTCAATAGATGGCCTAATAGGGTTTAAAATTATAGTATTAGGATGTGTCATGAGTGTTCTTTTGTTAGGGGCTAAAGAAATATTACAAAAGAATAGTAGAATTGAAAAATTATTTATAATTTGTGTAATACCGATAGGCTTGATTTATACATTATTAATTCCTCCAGGGATAGTCCCAGATGAATGGGCACATATGCAAAATGAGTTTTCTTTATCTAGTCAATTGCTAGGTAAAGAAATTGATGGGAAAGTTACAATGAGAGAATCGGAATTAAATTTTCTTTCAAAACAAGTGATTAATCCAGCCAAGGGATACTATGATTTTATTTATAATAACATAATTTCAACGGATAATAGTGCGTATATTCATACAGAAATTGACTCTTTTGGAATAACTCAATTATTTGCATATTTTCCAGCTGTTTTAGGAATTACTTTTGCGAGAATATTGCATTTTGGTGTTGTGACAACCGTTTACTTTGGGAGATTATTCAATTTTATATTTTACATACTGCTGACCTATCTATCAATAAAAAAAATACCCTTTGGGAAATTATTAATGTTCACAATCACTATGTTGCCAATGACTTGTCAACAAATGTTTAGTTTATCTTATGATACAGTAGTTAATTCATCAGCATTTATATGTATAGCGTATGGTATGTTTTTTGTATATCAAGCAAAAGAAATTCAATTTATAGATATACTAATATATGGGTTTTCTGGATTAATTCTACTAGCAAATAAAGGCTCAGCATATGCTTTTATATTAGTTATTCCTATTCTCGCAAAATACTTTAATCCTGGTGGAGATAGGATAGCCAAAAAGACAAAAATAGTTATTTTTTTAATAGTAGTGATATGCATCTTGATACTAAACTATCACTCATTTACAAATAATAATCAAGTTACTGCAATTGAATCGGTTTCTAGTGCAGGAATTGTTCCGTGGGCTGGAACGCCATCATATACGTTAAATGCAATAATTGGGGATATCCCTGCAACTTTTTCTCTATTTTTGAATACATTTCTTCAAAAAGGGATGTGGTATATCAATACTGCCATTGGAAGTGAGTTGGGTTGGCTAAATATTTTAATGCCAAATTGGATAATTAATATTTGGGGAATAATATTAATTATTAGCACATTTTCTGAAAAATCAAATAATGATGTATTTACCCACGAACATAAGATACTTTATTTTTTCATTGCTGTGACAATAATTTTAATTGTAATGCTAGCTATGGCATTAGCTTGGACACCAAATGGGTATAGTACGATTGAAGGTGTGCAAGGGAGATATTTTATACCGATTATTTTTTTATTACTAATCTGTTTTCAAAATAGTAAACTATACATGAACGAACGTGTTACTAAAGTTGTATTAATGATTATTGTTATTTTACCTATTCTTACTATAGGGAATTTAATATTACTAGTATTGTAGATTGAAATAATAGTGATTATTTCAATCTTTTTCTTTTGTTTATTATTAGAGCTAGATATGATAAAATAGAAAGGAATTATTTATGAGGTACATATGAAAAAAATAAAAACAATAGAAAAAAAGTATATAGTAGGCGTTGTTCTAATTTTTTTAGGCTGTCTAATTGTAACATCAATAATATGGGGCAATCGTACTTTTTCAGTAAAAACATTAAATCAAATTATATTTCATTTAAAAGTTCCTATGGAAGGCACAGACAATGGAATTTATTTAGACTGGTTCATTTGGGCGGTACCTATTAGTATTGTTGCAGGATCATTAATAGTTGCTCTTATTTTTAATATTCATAGATTATGTAAGCGAAATAATGAAAAAATATCTCAGTCAATAAAAAAACATTTTATCAAAGGAGGTATTTTATGTATAATAATTTCTTTAATCTTTGCAATTTATAATTATGATATATATGGCTATATTAATAACGTAGTACAGGAAACAGATATATATGAAAAATATTATGTTGATCCAAGCACTGCTAAAATTAGCTTTAATAATGGCAAGCGTAATATTATTCATTTATATTTAGAATCAGTGGAGAATACATATGCCAATACTACCTTTGGTGGTGCAGAGGAAATTAACTATATACCTGAGCTGTCACAATTAGCAAAAAATAATATTAATTTTTCTAACAATGACAACATTGGAGGAAGTAGAACTATTGATGGAACTCAATGGACTATTGCCTCTCAAGTATCGCAAAATATGGGTATTCCTTTAAAATTATCAATAAAAAGTCAAAAGTATGATAATGATACAGCTTTTTTGCCTGGTGGGTATTCATTAGGTGAAGTATTGGAAGCGAACGGATATATAAATGAATTCATGTGTGGTTCTGATGCAAACTTTGGTGGAACTTCAAATTTCTATAAACAACATGGCAATTATATAATCAGAGACTATAATAGTTTTAAGGAAAACCAAGAAATACCAGAAGATTATTTCGTTTTTTGGGGTATTGAAGATGCTAAACTATTTGAGCTTGCTAAAAAAGATATTACTAAGTTAGCGAGTGGAGAAAAACCATTTAATATGGAAATTACAACTATTGATACTCATACACCAGATGGCTATTTATGTGATCAATGTAAAAATACTCACAAAAATCAATATGCCAATGTGATTGAATGCCAGTCAAAACAAATTAATGACTTTATTAATTGGTGTAAAACGCAAGAATGGTATGAAAATACAACAATAGTGATTACTGGTGATCATAATAGCATGTCAGAAAAGTTTTTTGTGGGAATTGATACTGATTATGTTAGAACACCATATAATTGCTTTATTAACAGTGTTGTAGAACCTGTCAATAATAAGAATAGATTATTCAGCACAATTGATATGTATCCAACAATGTTAGTGGCGATGGGGGCAAGTATTGAAGGAAATAGATTGGGATTAGGAACTAATTTATTTTCTGATAAAAAAACAATAATGGAAGAGATAGGGTTTAATGAACTGAATAATGAAGTTCAAAAAACGTCTCGATTTTATGACTACACTATATTAGGATTAGAGAAGTAGGAGGGCAATCAGATGAAAACAGGTATTGTTGTCTTAAACTATAACGATGCAATTGAGACAATTGATTTTGTGGAAAAAATCAGTACTTTTAATGCTGTAGATATTATTTGTGTGGTTGATAATTGCTCAACTGATGATTCAGTAAAACAACTAAAGAAATTGAAAAATATTGAATTAATTGCGTTAGATACCAATGAAGGATATGCTGCTGGTAATAATGCAGGATTAAAGTATCTTTATGAACAAGAGTGCGATAATTATATTATTTCTAATCCTGATATTATTATTGATAAACGAAACCTAATGGATTTTATTGCACATATGAATGCAGATACTAACTATCATTTATTCGGTCCAACTATTGAAGAACAAGGGACAATAAATCGTGGTTGGAAACAAAGAACGATTGCGTATGATATTCATGATAATTATCCTATTGTAAATAGGTTGTTCAAAAATAAGATTAAATATCGAAATTCATATTATAAAGGAGCAACAACTCCTGTAGATTGTATTTCGGGATGTTTTTTTGGAATAAAAAAAGCCTTAATAGATAGAATAGGTTTCTTAGACGAAGGAACGTTTCTTTTCTATGAAGAAGATATTTTATGTGCAAAAGCTAAGAATGCTGGATTGCATGCTTGTGTTTTAAATAATGTTAAGGTGATTCATAATCATTCAATAACAATTGATAAAAATATTAATCATTATCGTAAGCTAAGAGTTTTAAAAGATTCTCAAATGTATTACCATAAAACATGTTTTAAACATTCTGCTCATAAGCTAAAGAGGTTGCAAAGAACCGCTAATTGGGCTTGTAGCTTTGCTCGGCTAAGGACAAAAAAAGATATTATTAGTCAACATAATGGTCCAAAACAAAAAATATCTATATTATCATTACATTTACAGGTTGGAGGAATTGAAAAGGCAATTTGCTCACTTGCTAATATGTTAGTGGATAATTATGATGTTGAAATTATAAATGTATATAAATTGTGTGAGCCATCTTTTTATATTGATGAACGTGTTAATGTTAGCTATTTATCAACAGACTTAAAACCAAATAAAGAAGAATTTAAGTATGCTCTAAAAAATAAGCGATTTATTAAAATAATCAAGGAAGGGTACAAAGCTTTCAGAATAATTTTAAAGAAACGGAGCTTAATTAGGCAATGTGCGAAAGTAAATGATGCTGATATAATTATTTCAAGTACCCTCGCTTTTGATAAAGCATTTTCAAAACATCAGAAAAACAAATTATTAATTGCATGGGAGCATTGTCATCCAGATCGTGATCCAAAATATCCTAAAAAAGTATATCGTGCTGTTAAAAAGTTTGACTTATTTATTCCAGCCTCAAAATCAATCTATGAATTTTATAAAGAATACTTAACAGGACCTCAGTGTATTTATTTACCATTGTGTATCGATGAGATCCCAAGAAATCGTGTTTCTTTAAATACAAATCAGATTACAGTAATGGGACGACTATCCAAAGAAAAAGCCTATGATGATATGTTGAGGGTATTTAAAAAGGTATTGGAGCAAAATCCTGATGCTAAATTGAATATTTTGGGGGATGGTGAAGAAAGAGCTTCATTAAGTATATTGGCTGATCAATTAGCTATTAGTAATTCAGTAATTTTTCATGGAAATACAGTAGGTGAAGCTAAAAATGAGATTATGAATAATACAAGTGTGTTTGTTACAACATCACATTATGAAAGTTTTGGTCTAGTCTTATTGGAGGCAATGAGTTATGGTATTCCATGTGTGTCTTTCGATAGTGCGAAAGGTTCTTTAGATATTATTGAAGATGGGAAAGATGGTTTTATTATTAGAGATCGTAATCTTGATGAGATGGCAAATAAAATAGTTGAACTTTTAAACAAAACAACTAAAACATTGCAAAATAATGCTATAAGAAAAGCTAAACGTTTTTCTTATCAAAATGTAAAAAAGCAGTGGTTAAAAGAATTTAATAATTTCAATATTCACGATTTAAAAACTAGAGTAATTTTTACATCCTCTGCTGGTGGGCATTTTAGTGAGTTGTGTGAATTAAGTGAACTGATGGAGCGGTACAACTCATTTTTGATTACGGAAGATCATGAGATGATGAAGGAGTACAAAAAAACTAATAAATCTCGTTCTTGGTATATGCCAGCAGGAACTAAGGAGCATTTATTTAAGTTTTTGTGTAATTTCCCCATAAATATTTTTAAAAGTTTTAAGGCTTATTTAAAAGTTAAACCAGATGTTATTATTGCAACAGGGGCGCATACGACTGTACCAATCTGTTACATTGCGAAATTATTTGGCAAAAAAGTAATTTTTATCGAAACGTTTGCGAATATCACTACTAAAACTTTATCTGGAAAGCTTGTTTATCCAATTGCAGATTTATTTTTGGTTCAATGGGAAGAAATGTTGGAATTATATCCAAAAGCTAAATATCGAGGAGGTCTAAAATAATGAGAATATTTGTCATGTTTGGAACTCAAGATAAAAGATTTGATCGTCTCTTAAATGCAATTCTTAACTCTAACTTTGTTAATGAGAATGAAGTGTATGTCCAGCTGGGATATACAAAAGGTGATTATTCAGGAATTAATGGTCAAGAGTACTATACTGAAGATGAATTAAATCATCAAATTGAAATTGCGGATTTAATTATTACCCATGCTGGAGTAGGGGCGATAGTATCTGCACTTAAGCTAAAAAAAAGAGTTATTGTTGTACCTCGTCTTGGACAATATAAGGAACAAAATAATGATCATCAAGTACAAATTATGGAGAGGTTTGATAAGCAGGGGTATATTATACCATGTACTGATTTAAGTAAGCTTGACGAAACTGTTAATAATGCTTATAATTTCGAACCGAAAGAATATGTAGCAGATAAGCAGGGAATTATTGATGAAATAACAGATTTTATCAATACCCTTTAGGAGGTAATTTATGCACACTTTTGTGGTTTTAGCTTATAAAGAATCATCATATTTAGAAGAATGTATTAAATCTGTTTTGAATCAAAAATATCCTAGTAAAGTTGTTATAGCAACTTCTACCCCTAATCAATATATTGAAAATATTGCAGATAAATATTCATTAGCTATTAAAGTTAATCCCAATCCTGGAAAAGGAATAGGCTATGATTTTGATTTTGCTGTTTCATGTGGCGAAACAGAACTGACTACTGTTGCTCATCAGGATGATATTTATGATTACGAATATTCTGATTGCATAGTAAAAGCATACCTTAAAAATCCTAATTCGTTAATTGTATTTAGTGATTACTATGAAATTAGGGATAAAGGGAACGTATATAGCAATATTAATTTGAAAATAAAACGAATTCTTTTATTGCCGATGAGAAGTAAAAAGATATCATCCACAAAGTTCGGTAAACGATTATCATTGCGTTTCGGTAATTCAATATGCTGTCCAGCGGTAACTTTTGTTATTGATAATATTAAATCCAAAGATATTTTTAAATGTGACTTTGTTTGTGATGTTGATTGGTTTGCATGGGAAAAGCTGTCATTAAAAGATGGTAAATTTACTTTTGTGAATAATCCGTTAATGGGACATCGTGTTCATGAAGAATCTACGACTACAGAAATCATTAATGATCGAATTAGAACAAAGGAAGATCTAGTAATGTTTCAAAAATTCTGGCCTAAGTTTATATCAAATCTAATTAATAAGTTTTATGTAAAAGCAGAAAATAGCAATAGTTAAGAAAATATAAGATTTAAATTTAAAAAATAGTAGATTAAATCGAAAAAAGTATTTATAATAAAATCTGTATATGTATAAATAAAAAAGGAGAAAGTCTATGCTAAAAAAATTATTAACGGTTGGTTTAGCACTAACAATGATGTTTGCTGTAACAGCGTGTAGTTCTAAGGATTCTGATTCAGACAAACCAAATGATAATAATACTTCTGATAACACAAAACAAGAGAGACCTTTTACGGAATCAAATGGATTAATTAAGTACTTTACTATTAATGATGAAAAGATATGTTTGCCTGAAACAGTCGGCGAGTATGTTAAATATTTAGAAAAAATTGGAACTAAAGTAGAATTGGGTGATACTGGTAAATCAGTTGATGAGGCGCCTAAGGTAGATGCTGGTGGTATTTCATCTATGGTAGCTTACTTAAAAGTTTATTTAGATGATTCTGATTGGCAATGGTTTGGAATTCGTTATAAAAATGATACAGATAAAAAGCAATCAGTTGCGGACTGTAAAGTAACGCAAATTACTTTAGATTATGATACAATTACGGAAGAAGAGAATCATTACGGTATAAAGACAACAGTATTTATTACTAAGGATGACCAAGAAATACCAATGAATGGGAAAACAACAAGTAGTAATTTGTTAAAATGGATTGGTAGCCCGCAACAAAATACAGATGGACATTGGCATTATACAGATGACCAAGGATACAAATATGAGTTTGTTACAGAAAATCAAAAGGGTATTTTAACTAGATTAGCAATAACATATCCAACAAATTAATTCTTATATAAGAGACTTAACTAGAAATAAAGGTTCTTACCCTAAGCCGGATAAGAACTGAAATAAATAGTAAGTCTCTTTTTTTGCTTTAAATAATTATATTTCCCAAATTGATTGAACAAATATTATAACATTGTTTGTTTTACTAAATAAAGCATGCCATAATTATTATGTGATTAGTAGCAGTAAAATTTTATCGATTGGAAGTGATAGTAATAAGATTAAAATAAATTCATAAGTTAAGCAGGGAAAGGGAAAAAATATGAAAAAACTTATAAAAATTTTAATGGTATCAATGATCTGCTTGGGTTTAACAGCTTGTGGTGAAAAGAAAGCAGCTAAAGCAGAAACTACTGATGATGTTGCTAAGATTGCCGAAGATAATGATTTAAATGATGAAGGCTTTGACAATTCAGGTTTGTTTTGGAAATTTAGTTTTGCTGGAATGGAGTTTAGTGTGGCATTTAATGTTGGAGATGATCCAAAGTTCTACTATGTAACTAATACATTAACGCTTGCTAATATTGATCGTATTAAAATAAATCCAGATAAAGATATAGGGAGTCAATGGATATATCTACGACCAGTAAATGGAGAATTTGTTGTAGATGAAGAAGATATTAAAACTTATAATGATAAGGGAAGAAAAGAAGCTTATGAAGCATATCAAAAAAAATTTGAAAAATTGGGATTAACTTCTGAGTTATTAGCTAAATGGACAATAATTCAATTTAACCAAAATACTCGAACTGATTTGATAAAAAATATACAAAAAGATGCTGATACAGTCCTCACGAAAATTAAAGAAAATGGCTATAATTATGAAAAGGATAATAAGGGAAGACAGATAATAAGTTCAACCGAAGCCTATAAGATTGTCATTTCTAATAAAAAATGTATGGTAATTGATGCTGCTTTCGATCTTGAAGCAAAAACTGGATATATGTATCTTCCAGAACAAGGAACTTGTGGTTACTCAATAAATGGGGCAACACAATTTATTTATCAGTATTCTGATAATACATTCTTAAAAGGCGAGCCGACACTTGAACAATATGCTGAAATGAAGAATATAAAAAATTGGTATGATGAATTTTTAAACCAATTCTCCACTAAGACAGAAATCTTACAATTAATTAAATAACCTTTATGTGTCTAAGTTATTTAATCAAAATATTACAATTAGCCATCTATTTTGTTAAATAGATGGTTTTTATTTGAATATAGTAAAATAGAATAAATTAAAACTAAGTTATGAATACTTTGAAAAATCTAGTAATTTTACTAGTGGATTGATATAATTAATTAGAAAGGGGCTAAGATTATTATGAATAGTTATGCTAAAATAAAAGAGGCACAAAGCAGCTATACATCAACTGAAAAGGTTATTGCTAAGTATATTTTGGAAAATGCTGCTGATGTTTTAAAGTGTTCAGCGCAATCTCTGGGGGAGAAAACGGGTACCTCTGCTGCTGCAATTATTAGATTTTCAAAAAAATTAGGTTATAACGGTTTTAGTGAATTGAAAATGAGTTTAGCGCAGTCTAAACGTGCTCCTGAAGAAAAAATAGATTTTATTATTGATGAAAATGACGATATCGTAACTTTAGCTGATAAATGTTGTCGTTTAAATATGAATACTGTTTTAAAGACATACCAGTTGATCGATACTAATCAATTAGACAATGCAATCAAAAAATTGATTGCTGCTAATACAATATATTTATTTGGTGTCGGTGGCTCGGCGATTGTCGCACAAGATGTGGAACAAAAGTTAACAAGAATTGGAAAAAAGGTAATCTATAATAAAGACTTACATGTTCAACTAACATTTAGTGAAAGTATGAATAAAGAGGATGCAGCATTATTTATTAGTTATTCGGGTACTACAAAGGGACTTGTTGAAATTGCTAAAATGATAAAAAACAAAAATGTACCAATTATATCAATTACTCAATTTAAGCCCAATCCACTTTCGAAATTAAGTGATATTATTTTACAAGTTCCTAATGAAGAAAAGGAAATAAGAATGGGAGCTATTTCATCAAGAATCTCATCACTAGTAATGACAGATTTATTATATTATGGTGTATTTAAAAATGATCTAACAGGAAATAAAGATAAGCTTATTGAAACAAAAAGAATTGTTTCTAAAATATAGGCTTTTCTTTTTTTTGTTTATAATGAAATAATATTTTAAATAATTTAACATTTATATTGAAACAATATTTCAATAGATATATAATAAATATGGAAGGAGTGGAATGGATGAAATTAAGTCAATTAGATACAGAACAAATTAACAGCAATTCTTTGCACATTGATGAAATGACAACAGAGGAAATTTTAACGGTTATTAATCAAGAAGATCAAAAAGTAGCAATTGCGGTAAAGGACGTCATACCACAAATTGCAAAAGCTGTTGACTGTATCTATGAAAAAATGTGTATGGGTGGTAGATTGATTTATATGGGTGCCGGAACATCAGGACGTTTAGGGGTGCTAGATGCATCGGAATGCCCGCCAACATATGGAGTTGATCCTACTCTTGTCCAAGGTCTAATCGCTGGTGGTAAGGAAGCATTTACAACCGCAATTGAAGGTGCTGAAGATTCTAAAGAAATAGCAGTTGATGATTTAAAAAAAATAGAACTTAGTCCATTGGATGTTGTTTGTGGAATAGCTGCTTCGGGAAGAACACCATATGTTGTTGGCGCTCTAGCGTATGCGCGCAAACTAGGATGTTCAACAATATCAATATGTTGTGTTAAAAACGGAGCAATATCTCAACATGCCCATTTCCCAATCGAAGCAGTTGTTGGCCCTGAAGTTATTACAGGGTCGACGAGAATGAAGGCTGGTACAGCACAAAAACTAATCCTTAATATGTTATCAACATCTGTAATGATAAAAAAAGGAAAAGTTTATAAAAATTTGATGGTTGATGTACAGCCAACAAATGAAAAACTAAGAATTCGAGCTATAAATATTGTTCAGCAAGCTATTAGTGTTGATGAGGGAACTGCAAAAGAATTATTAATTGAAGCAGATAACAATGTAAAAATAGCAATTTTAAAGGGTCTAACTAATATGAGTAAAGAAGAATGCCTAAAAGCATTGAAAGATAGTGATGAAAATATTAGTCAAACTATAAGAACGATAACTAAAGGAGAATAAGTATATGAATAAGTATGTAGTCAAAAACAATACCAAAAAAGAATATAAAAATATATTTGGCAAAACAGATTATGATATCCCAATGTTTGGATTTAAAAGTGCTTTATTCATTCTAATGACGACTATGTTGTCATTATTGATTTGTATAAACATATTAAATTATTTAAAAATAGATTTTCGTATTCCTAATGCTTTAATTTCTGGTATTGTTTGTGGCTTTAGCGTAGCTTATTCACAATTTTTTATTGAGCGAAAAAAAGGAGTATGCAAAAACTTTTGGATTGTTGGAACTATATTTAGTTTGATTGCTTTTATGGTTATATTCATGATTAAATAGGAGGAAAATAAGATGTTTACAAAAATATCTAATTTGATAGAAGGAAAACTAGCAGGACCACTTGAAAAACTTTCTAATCAAAGACATTTACGGGCTATCCGTGATGGAATTATAGCAACCTTGCCATTAATTATTGTTAGTTCATTATTAATGGTTGTAGCATTTTCATATAATCAAATGCCCGCAGATTGGGGCATTACCCAATTTATTAAAAATAACGCAGTAGCAATTTTATTGCCATATAGAATGTCAATGTATATTATGACGCTATATGCAGTGTTTGGAATAGGTTATTCACTTGCTAAATCATATAATTTGGATGGCTTGAGTGGTGCGATTTTAGCTGAATTAACTTTTTTATTGACAATTGTACCAGTTTCGATGCCAGATATTACAGAGTCAATTAGTGCATTAGCTAGTAAAAATGCCGAATTAAATGCTTTTTTACTAGGTTTGCCTTCAGGCTATGTTATTCCAGCAGAAAATCTTGGTTCGGCGGGAATGTTTATTGGAATTATCTCGGCTTTTATCGGGGTAGAAATTTATCGTTTTACACAAGTTAAAGGTTTGAAAATCTCAATGCCGGCGGCAGTACCCCCTGCAGTAGCAAGATCTTTTGAATCGTTAACTCCTACGGTTATTATTATTTTAGGAGTTTCTACAATTACAATGTGGTTAGGTATCAATGTGCATACTATCGTTGGTAACTTAATCAAGCCATTGATAAATGCAACAGATACCTTACCATCAACATTACTAATCATATTTTTAATTATGTTTTTCTGGTCATTTGGTATTCATGGAGATTCGATTGTTTCTTCGCTAGCAAGACCAATCTGGTTAATTTTATTAGATCAAAATACAGCTGCAATTGCAGCTGGTAAAGCGGCTACTCATATTGGTGTAGAACCATTCTTACAATGGTTTGTTCATATCGGTGGTTCAGGAGCAACATTGGGATTAGCAATACTATTCTGTGTAAAAGCAAAATCTAAATATGGTAAAACATTAGGAAGAACAACGATTTTACCGTCAATATTTAATATCAATGAGCCGATGATTTTTGGGGCTCCAATCGTTTTAAACCCAATGCTACTAATTCCATTTATTATTATTCCGCTAATTTGTGCAACTATTGCCTGGATTGCAACTTCTATGCATTTAGTCAATTGTGCTGTTACAATAGCTCCATGGACATTACCAGGACCAATTGGTGCATACTTGGCTTGCGGTGGTGACTGGCGAGCTGCGGTATTAAATATTATCTTAATTATTATATCAGTGATTATTTATTATCCGTTCTTTAAAATGTACGATAATGAATTATTAGCAGAGGAAAAATCTAAAGAAGCAGTAAGTGCATAGAAAATAGGGAGTTATTTATGTTGTATATCGGTATTGATGGTGGTGGAACTAAAACAAAGATGGCACTCTTTGATGATGCAGGAAGAAAATTAAAAGAAATAATAAAGCCATCAGTACATGTTTTAACACAACCAAGAGAAATATGTATTCAAATTTTAAAAGATGGTGTGATGGAATTAGATGCAAATTTTCAAGCAAAAGTGATTGCAGGGCTGGCTGGATATGGAGAACAAAAAGAAGTTAGAAATAAAATTGCGACTATTTGTAAGGAAGCATTTGGAAATCGAGAATTCTCCTTATACAGTGATGTTAGGATTGCTATTACTGGAGCTTTAGGTGGTGGTGATGGGATTGTAGTTGTAGCTGGAACAGGTTCAATCGCATTATCATCTAAAAATAACCATATTACTAGATGTGGAGGATGGGGCTACCAGCTAGGTGATGAAGGAAGTGCTTATTGGATTGCCAAGCGCATGTTAGCCCTCTATTGCCAACAAGTTGATGGTCGACTAGAAAAGACACAGTTATACTATTTAATTAAAGAAAAATGTAAACTAGAAAATGATTACGATATTATCACTTTTATTAATAAGCTTAATCATGATCGAACATCAATTGCTTCATTAGCAAAACTAAACGGTATAGCAGCTAAAGATAATGATAAATATGCTTTACAAATATATAAAGAGGCAGCTTATGAAATTGCTGTTCTAATTAAAACATTGGCCAAAAACTTTACTTCTCCCTTTAAAGTATCGTATATTGGTGGAGTTTTTGAATATGGAGAAGATTATGTATTAAAGCCATTGAATAATTATCTCCAGCCACTATCATGTCAGCTTGTTGCCCCTTTATACAGTCCAGAATATGGAGCATACTTGTTAGGTAAAAAATAAAGGTGATTTTTATCACCTTTATTTTTAGAAGGAGGAGGACAAATGAATAAAAAAAGAAAAATACTATGGGGTGGAGCTACTGCAAGTAGTCAATATGAAGGTGGCTATAATTTGGGTGGTAAAGGTTTAGATACTCAGGACTGTCGACCTTATTTAAAAAGAACGTCTAATGCTACAACTTCAACAAGGTTATTGACCCAAGATATAATTGATGAAGCAAAATCATGTAAAGAAGTTGGTAATTATCCATTCCGCCAAGGATCAGATGGCTATCATCACATTGATGAAGATATTCAGTTATTGAAAGAATTAGGAATTGATATTTATCGCTTTTCTATCAGCTGGGCAAGATTGTATCCACATGGTGATGAAGAAATGCCAAATGAAGAAGGAATACGTTTTTATGACCATATTTTTAAAAAGGTTCATCAAGCAGGAATGAAGATTTTTCTAACCATGAATCATTATGCTGTACCATTGTATTTAGTTGAAACCTATGGTGGTTGGACAAACAATATCTTAGTCGATTTTTACTTAAGATTCGCTAAAACTGTATTTGAACATTGGGGAGAATATATTGATTATTATTTACCATTCAATGAAATAAATGCTGGTTATTTTAGTCCATATAATGGAGTTGGTTTAGTAAAAGAGAAAGATCGACCATACGATCAAAGTCTAGTATTTCAATCATTGCATCATCAATTCGTTGCTAGTGCTAAGGTTATTGAATTAGGGCATAAAATAAGTTCTCAAAGTCAATCTGGCTGTATGGTAGCTTGTTTTTGTTACTATCCGTTAACACCGCGCCCAGAAGACAATCTTAAAGCAGTGAGAGATGAACAAATTCATCAATGGTTCGCAGTAGATGTTTTGGCTAATGGCTATTATCCTAGTTATATGAATCGTTTTTTTCAAGAAAATAAGATTAATATCATAATAACTGAGGAAGAACGTAAGCTGCTAAGAGATAATACCTGTGATTTTGTAAGCTTTTCATATTATTCTAGTGCCGTCGCAACGGTTGAAGAGAGCAGTGAGCAAACAGCAGGTAACTTAGTTGTTTCAACTAAAAATCCTTATTTGAAAGCAAGTGACTGGGGTTGGCAAATTGATCCAATTGGATTACGAATCATGTTAAATAAAATGTATGATCGCACCCGCAAGCCCGTATTTATTTCTGAAAATGGTTTTGGGGCTCATGATAAGTTTGAAGAAGATGGCTCTATTCATGATCAATATAGAATAGATTATCTAAACCAGCATTTCCAACAAATTGATGAAGCCATCAGAGATGGTGTTGATGTCATTGGCTATATTATGTGGGGAATCATTGATATAGTCTCAGCAGGCAGTTGTGAAATGGAAAAACGTTATGGTGTAATTTATGTTGATGGTGATAATGAGGGTAAAGGAAGTTATCAAAGATATAAGAAAGATAGTTTTGCCTGGTATCAAAATTATATAAAACAGTATAAAAATAATTAAGATAAGAAAGATAGGTTCGTTTCATTAATATCCTATCTTTTTATCTTGTTTTACGTAATAAACCGTATCTTTACGACAAAAATATCGTGAATTTTCATAAGTAATAGTATAATGATTATGTGAATTTATGGGAGAGTAAAGATAAAATGAAGAAAATAAAAGACTATATTTTAGCTCATAAGATCAAGGTAACGATCATAATTATTATTTTATTAGGTATTATTGGTGCATTGGGGAAAGAGCAACCGAAATTAATACTTAAACAGAATACTGTTAATCTAGAATATGGAGAAAATTTTAATTATTTAGATTATGTTGATAAGAATAAATTTGATGAAGAAGATATTTCATATAGCTGTGATGGTTTTGATGAAGATAATCCAGCAGTAGGTAAATATACTATCACTTATAAATATGGTAATAGTAAAAAGAAATTAACGCTTAATATCAAAGATACGACAGCACCGCAATTAATCCAAACAAAAGAAATTGATATTATCGAAAATGATGAAATAGATTATCGTGATTATTTAGAAATAAAAGAACTATCAAAATATGAGCTTGAAATTGATGATAGTGGTGTAAGTTATTTAGCAGCTGGAAATTATAATGCTAGTATTAAGGCAAGTGATAAATACGGAAATACATCTACCTTGATCATGCCAGTAAGTATTAAGGCATTAGAATTAGAGCTTTCAACTACTACATTAAATCTAGAAGAAAATCAAAATAATACTATAAATATAAAAACAAATAGTACTCAACCGGTAGTTTATACATCTAGTGATGAAACGATTGCGACAGTTGATCAAAGTGGAAATATTAAAGCATTAAAATCAGGAACGGTAAAAATAACAGCAGCAATTAAAAATAAATCAGTTACATGTAATGTGACCGTAAAAGGAAAACCGGTAGAAACATCCTCTATTCGAACGCCTGTGGCAGATGATAATATTTCTACAACTGTTTATATTACTAAGACAGGAGACTGCTATCATTCAAGTGGTTGTGGCTATTTATCACGTAGTAAAATAGCTATCTCAAAATCTACTGCAATAAATACAGGATATCGCCCTTGCAGTAGATGTCATCCATAGTGTAAAATGATCTCATGAAAGTGAGATCGTTTTATATTTTAAAAATAATAAAAGACACTTAAAAAGTGTCTTTCAGACTATGAATTTAAAGATTTTCCTTTATCTTCATGGACTTGAAGGGCATAGTTTACTAGATCATCTATAGATAAATCTAATTTTTTTAATATTTTTTTAGCTTCCTTTTGGGCACTTTCACTAATAATATTATCATCATTTTTGTCGACATAGATAAAACCAATAATCGTTTTATCGATATTACTATTATCGGCAGGTAAGACAATATATGAAATAGAAGTAACAACCTTCTTTTCTAAATAAGCACAAAATTGAATGCGGTCTTTATCCTTTTCTGTCTTAGTAATATTTACAGCTGTGAAATCATCGGTTAAATAAGAAATATCATATCCAGCATCTTGAAGCTTTTTAGTTACTTTACTCATGGCATCATTAGTGCAGCCAATCATTAAAAAGCATAATCCGATTATTAATAAAGATTTTTTAAACTGTTTCATAAATCTCCTTTCCCAAGCTAATAAAATAATTATACAAAAAAGTATAATAAAATACAAAAAAATAAATTTTTTTGCATTTTTTCGATAATTAGATAAAATAAAAATATAGGAGGTGATTATATGGATGAGGATTTAATTTTTCAAGTATTAGCAATCGTGTCTGAAATACCTTGGGGGAAAGTTGCCAGCTATAAACAAATAGCATCGTTGGCAGGACGACCCAAGAATGCGCGATTAGTGGGAAAAATTTTAAGTCATGCTTCTATGTATGGAGATTATCCATGTCATCGAGTTGTAAATAGCGCAGGAAGACTTGTACCTGAATGGTACGAACAACGTGATTTACTTTTAGAAGAAGATGTATGTTTTAAAGATAATGGCAATGTTGATATGAAAAAATGTAAATGGCAGTTAGATTAGATCTAATTGTTTTTTTGTAAGAAATTGTCTTATCAAACTATAAAAATGAAGGAAATTAGCAATGTTAAGATAATGTAAAGATGTTTTTTTTAAAAAACTTTTTTTGTCGTGAAAATATCTACGAAATATCTACAAATTTTCAATTATTTATTGTATAATGGGGCAAATGAGGTGATTCCATGAATACAGTTTCAGTCGAAAAAAATGCCATTGAAGAAGTCGCTAAGTTAGTTAGCGATAGTCGAGTTGTGGCTTTTCCAACTGAGACTGTTTTTGGGTTAGGAGTTAAGTTTGGCTCACATCAGGCATTGGATGCACTATATGAATTAAAGCACCGCGATAAAGGAAAAGCAATTTCTATGATGATTAGTAAGGCAGAGGATATTGAAAAATATGCTTATGTTGATGAAACTGCAAAAAAACTTATTGCGGCTTTTATGCCGGGAATGATCACTATCATTTTAAAGAAACGCCCACATATTGATGATTATTTTACGGCTTCACTAGATACTATTGGAATCAGGATACCAGATGATCCATTTGTTTTATCATTATTAGATAAAACAGGACCAATGTTAGTAACTAGCGCCAATCTTTCTGGAGAAAATAGTCTTGTTGACGACAAAGCAGTAATGAAAGTATTTCATGGAAAGATTCCTTTAATTGTTAAAGGTGAAAGCATCAGTAAGAAGGCAAGTACAATTGTTGACTTAAGTAAGGGTAAAGTGGAAATATTAAGATTAGGTGATATTTCTAAGGAACAAATAGCGGAGGTAATTGAATGAAAATTGCAATGGCTTGTGACCATGGTGGCTTAAGACTAAAAAATGTTTTAAAAGATTATTTAGAAGCTAATGGTTACATAGTAGAAGATTTCGGAACATACAGCGAAGATAGTTGTGATTATCCTGATTATGCAGGAAAAGCAGCTAAAGCGGTTGCTAGTGGATCGTGCGATAGAGGGGTTGTCGTATGTGGAACTGGTATCGGTGTAAGTATTACTGCTAATAAAGTGAAAGGAATTCGCTGTGCGTTATGCCACGATGTATTTAGCGCCAAAGCAACTCGAGCACATAATGATACTAACATGATTGCTATGGGGCAACGAGTTATTGGTGAAGGTTTAGCTTTAGAAATTTTAACAGCCTGGTTAGAAGGCAAATATGAAGGTGGTCGACATGACCAGCGGATTGCAAAAATGATGGCTTACGAGGGGGAAGAGTAAAATGAAAGACATCGCAGTATTTGAAAGTGTAGAGAGAGAATTAAATCGTCAAAGAAACAATATTGAGTTAATTGCTTCTGAAAACTTTGTTTCACCAGAAATCTTAGAATTGGCAGGAACTGTATTAACTAATAAATATGCAGAAGGTTATCCAGGAAAAAGATATTATGGTGGATGTAAATTTGTTGATGAAGTGGAAACACTAGCTAAAGAAAGACTATGTAAGATTTATGGTGCTGAGTATGCTAATGTTCAGCCTCATAGTGGAGCGCAAGCAAACACAGCGGTATATATGGCGTTATTAAATCATGGTGATAAGGTATTAGGAATGTCTCTTGCTGATGGTGGACATTTAACACATGGACATCCATTAAATTATTCAGGAATCAATTATGAATTCCACAGTTACGGGGTAACTAAAGAAACTGAAACTATTGATTATGAAGATTTTAAGAAAAAATGCCAAGAGGTCAAACCAAAATTAGTAGTAGCTGGTGCTAGTGCATATTCTAGAACGATTGATTTTGAATACATGGCAAAATGCGCGCATGAAGTTGGGGCGATGTTTATGGTTGATATGGCACATATCGCAGGGTTAGTGGCAGCGGGACTGCATCCATCACCATTTCCTCATGCTGATATTGTAACAACAACGACTCACAAAACTTTACGTGGACCTCGTGGTGGGGTAATTATGTGTAAAGAAAAATATGCAGCTGATATTGATCGTGCGGTGTTCCCAGGAATGCAAGGTGGTCCATTGATGCATATTATTGCTGCTAAAGCCGCTTGTTTTTATGAAGCAATGCAACCAGAATTTAAAGAATATGCAGCTCAAGTAATTAAAAATGCTAAAGCATTAGAAACAGCATTAAAAGAAGAGGGATTCAGATTAGTTGCTGACGGAACTGATAATCATCTGATTTTAATTGATGTAAAAGCAAGTTGCGGTATTTCAGGTAAAAAAGCAGAACGTTTATTAGATGAAATTAATATTACTGCAAATAAAAATGCTATCCCATTTGATACAGAAAAACCATTTAAAGCAAGTGGTATTCGGGTTGGGACCCCTGCAATGACTACTAAAGGATTTACAGAAGAAGATTTTAGAGAAGTAGGTAAGATTATTGCTTATCGCTTAAAAAATGAAGAAACTGATGAAATCAAAGAAGAATGCTTAAAGAGAGTTAGAGCATTAACTGATAAAGTAGAAATGTATCATGATATAAAATACATTTAAGGAGTGAATTTATATGGCAACGACCATCCTCAATCATGCATTAATTGATCATAAATTAACGATTATGCGTGATAAAGATACGAAAACAATCGTATTTAAAGATAACCTAGACGAAATTGCAATGTTAATGGCTTATGAGGTAACTAAAGAATTACCATTAGTTGATAAGGAAATCGTCACACCAATTTGTCCAATGATTGGAAAAGAATTGAAAAAACAAATTATTCTTGTTCCAATCTTAAGAGCGGGGATTGGTTTAGTCGATGGTTTTAGAAGAATTATACCGACTGCTAAGATTGGTCATATAGGAATGGCTCGGAACGAGGAAACTTTAATTCCCGAAGAGTATTATGCTAAATTTCCTAGTGGTTTAGAAGATTCTATCGTAATCATTGTTGATCCGATGTTAGCAACTGGTGGTAGTGCTAGTGCAGCGATTACAAATATTAAAGCCCGTGGTGCTAAAGATATTCGTTTAGTCTGTTTAGTAGGTGCCCCTGAAGGTGTTAAAGTAATTGAAGAAGATCATCCTGATGTTGAATTGATTTTAGCGACGCTTGATGAGAAACTTAATGAAAAAGGCTATATTGTGCCTGGTTTAGGTGATGCCGGTGATCGTTTATTTGGTACTGATTAATATTTGAGATACTTCAAAAGTGGTTAAAACGTCTAATTATGAAATTAATTATAGTGTTTAGTACTGAAATACTTGTTCTATAAATAAATTATCATAGTGTTAAATAATTATTACAAATTTTTATAAGAAGTTTACATAACCAAAAGACTATAGTAGAATACAAGAGGGATTATGGATCAAGATAAGAAGAAAATGTTAAAAGATTTATTCTTTTGCCTACAATTGGGTTTTCAGGTAATTGGAGCATTTCTATTAGCTGTGATTGTTGGGCTGCGCTTAGATAAGTATTTTAATACCCATCCCACGATTCTACTAATTTTATTGTTTTTAGCCTTTGGCTACGTTATTAAAATACTTTTAGGAGCAGGTAAAGAATGAACGAAAAAGATGTTTTAAAACAATCCGTAAAAGTATTTATTGGCGGATTAGTTATCTTTTCTATCGTAGGATTTGTCCTAAAACAAATTAGTTTTCCACTAGGATTTATCTTAGGATATGCGGTCAGCGTTTTATCATTCTATATTATCATTGTAATGAGTGATGTGATCTTAAAAATGGGTCAGGCGATTCGATTTGTTGTAATGATGTTTATAGCTAAGATGTTATTGTATATTGCAGGTTTCATGCTAGCAATCAAATTTGATGATATCTTTAATTTGATCAGTGTTTTCTTTGGATATTTTGTGACCAAGATTACGATCAATATTTTAGGATATATAAAACGCTAAATATTTTAAGGAGGTGAAATGAGTGACAATTCAAGTAGAATTAATTTATTCACTAGTCATTATGGTTTGTTTAGGCGTGTTCTTTGTCTATGCTGGAAAAAAAGTAGCATTGGCGGATCCAACTGTCAAACCAAAAGGAATTGTATTGGTTGTTGAAACGGGAGTTAAAGCTATTGATGATTATATGAAATCAATCATGCCTAAGAAATTTGCCAAGAACTATTATCCATATTTTGCAATGGTATTTTGTTACATATTGGTCAGTAACTTATCAAGTTTGATTGGGTTTGAATCACCAACCTCAAACTACTCTATTACCTTTGCGATGACATTTATTACTTTTATATTGATTCAATATAATGCATTGAAGAAAAAGGGATTTTTTAAATATGTGTGGGATACTGTGTGGCCCCCAACTAATATTTTAAGTGTCTTATCACCATTAATTTCAATTTCAATGCGTTTATTTGGAAATATTTTGAGTGGATCTATTTTAATGACGTTGATTTATCAATTTACAGCATGGATTTCATTCCATGTAATCAACTTTAACTTTTTAGGTCCAATTATTGCCCCTGTATTCCATTGTTATTTTGATATTTTTGCAGGGTGTATCCAAACATTAGTTTTCGTAACTTTATCATCAATCTTAATTATGATGGAAAACGAAGACGACGAGTAAGCTCTAATCTAGGTATCCTAGTTAGATATAAATTACAAAAAAATATATAGAAAATATTGGAGGAAATTTAAATTATGACAGATGTAGGTTTAATTGCAATTGGTGCAGGTATTGCAGTATGTGCTGGTTTAGGAACAGGTATCGGAGAAGGAATTTGTGCGAGTAAGGCGGTAGAAGCTTTAGGTAGAAATCCTGAAATGGAAGGTAAAATTAGAACGTTAATGATTCTAGGGATTGCATTAACTGAAACTGCAGCTATCTATGGTTTATTAATTTCATTAATTTTATTATTTGTATACTAATATTAGCTAAGGAGGAATACGTATGCCAGATATAGCATCGAAATTATTCCCTAATGTAACTACAATTATTATTCAATTACTTTCAACAGGAGTTTTACTTCTTGTCTTTAAAAAGTATTTATGGGTTCCCGTTCAAAATTATTTTGCTAAACGGGCAGAATTTATTGAAGGAACTGTAAACGAAGCTAAAGATATGAATGAAAAAGCTAGAGCACTGATGGAAGAAAGTGAAGAACAAGCACGCCAAGCGGCAGTTCAATATCGTGAAATTGTTAATTTAGCTAAAGAAGATGCTTTAAAAACAAAGGCAACGATTCAAGAACAAGCTAATCAGGAATATAAAGCTAAACTAGATCAAGCACGTCGTGAGATTGAGGCTGAAAAAGCGCAGGCAAAAGCAGCGATGAAACAAGAAATTGTTGAGGTTGCGATTGATGTAGCGACTAAAGTTATGAACAAAGAAATGGATACAAAGACTAACAAAGCTTTGGTTGAAGACTTTGTTGAAGAAGTGGTTAACTAATGGATGCAGTAGCAGTAAGATATGCAGAATCACTATTTGATTTAGCTAAAGAGATGAATCAAGTTGAAGCATATTCTAAAGATATTGATTTAATTAGAACTGTTTTTGAAAGTGATCCAAGTTTTGTTCCGTTCTTTAGTCATGTTTTAATAGAAGATGAAGCTAAATGTGCATTATTAGATAAGAGTTTTAAAGGACAGGTTAATGATTATGTCGTTAATTTTCTAAAACTTTTAGTTAGAAAAAGAAGAATGCGTTACGTTATGGAAATAATTGAAGCATTTAAAGCGTTAACGAATGAGCATTTTGGAATCTTAGAAGGTATTTTATATACTAACTATGATATCAGTGTGCAAGAAGTTAAAGAAGTGGAAGATGCTTTAAGTAAAAAGGAAAATAAAACGATTCGTTTAAGAGTAGTTAATGATCCATCACTGATTGGTGGAATTAAAGTCGAAATAAATAATCGTGTTTTTGATGGCTCTATCAAAAACAAAGTTGCATTATTGAAAAAAGAACTATTAAGAAAGTAGGTGAAAATAGTGGGGCTTAGACCAGATGAAATTAGTGCTTTAATTAAAGAACAAATTAAGCACTTTGATGATGTAATCGAACTTAAAGACGTTGGAACAGTCATGACTGTTGGCGATGGTGTTAGTTTAATTCATGGTTTAGATAATGCCATGCTAGGTGAATTACTTGCCTTCCCTAATGATGTTTATGGAATGGTAATGAACTTAGATGAAGATTGCGTCGGAGCCGTACTACTTGGATCTGAAAGTACGATTAAAGAAGGAGACGAAGTTAAACGTACTGGAAAGATTATGGAAATACCAGTTGGGGATGAGATGTTAGGTCGAGTTGTAAATCCTTTAGGACAAGCAATTGATGGTAATGGAGAAATCATTACAGCACATACTCGCCCAATTGAAAGAGTTGCCAGCGGGGTTATGACAAGAAAGTCAGTTGACCAACCGTTACAAACAGGAATTACTTCGATTGATGCAATTATTCCAATCGGTCGGGGTCAACGTGAGTTGATTATTGGAGATCGTCAAACAGGAAAGACTGCGATTGCAATCGATACTATTTTAAATCAAAAAGATCAAGATATTTATTGTGTTTACGTAGCAATTGGACAAAAGAATTCAACTGTTGCCCAAATTGTTGAAAAGTTACGTAAAGGTGGCGCAATGGAATATACAACAGTTGTGTCAGCATCTGCTAGTGAACTTGCACCAGTGCAATATATTGCACCGTATGCAGGGTGTGCAATTGCTGAAGAATGGTTAGATCAAGGTAAAGATGTTTTAATTGTTTATGATGATCTATCTAAGCATGCCGTTGCTTATCGTACGGTATCATTATTATTAAAAAGACCACCAGGGCGTGAAGCTTATCCTGGAGATGTCTTCTATTTACATTCGAGATTATTAGAAAGAGCATGCCGCTTAAATGAAGAGAATGGTGGGGGTTCAATCACAGCCTTACCAATTATTGAAACACAAGCAGGTGATATCTCAGCATATATTCCAACTAACGTAATTTCAATTACAGATGGACAAATTTTCTTACAACAAGAATTATTCAATGCTGGATTTAGACCAGCAATTGATACTGGACTTTCGGTAAGTCGGGTTGGTTCAGCTGCACAAATCAAAGCAATGAAGCAAGTATCAGGTTCACTAAAACTTGAATTAGCGCAGTATGCTGAAATGCAAGCATTTGCTCAATTTGGTTCAGACTTAGATGCTGCTACGAAAGCAACTTTAGATCATGGTGCAAAAGTGCGTGAGGTTTTAAAACAAGCACAATATTCACCACGAACTGTATCAACGCAAGTAATTACATTATTTGCTTTAAAATATGGATTTACTAAGACATTAGAAGTGGAACAGGTGTCTGCTTTTATGGATCAGTTAGTTGAACATATCAATATGACGCAAAGAGATATTATTGATGAAATCAATGAACAAAAAGCAATTTCTGCTGATTTAGAAAAACGCATGAAAGATGTTATGAGTGCTTTTGTAACACAATTCGAAAAAACTCAAACAAAGGGGTAGTTAACTATGCCTGGAGGAATGCAAGAAATTAAGCGGAGAATTAAATCAGTTGAATCGACTAAAAAAATTACTAAAGCAATGGAATTAGTCGCAACTTCTAAACTTCGTAAAACAAGAAATCAATTAGAACAGTCGAAACCTTATTATACTAATGTTGCTCAAACTGTAGCGGAGATCTTAGCTAATTGTAAGGGTAATAATGATAGTATCTATTTAGTTGAAAATAAAGATATTGAAAAAGAAGTATTTATTGTTATTGCTTCAAGTCTAGGACTATGTGGTGGATATAATGCCAATATCTTTAAAGAAATTAAAGGTGCAATCAAACCAGGTGATTATGTTTATAGTATTGGTTCAAAGGCAACTAGTTATTTATTAAAAAATCATCAAGGGGTAACGGATCATAAGTTTGATGATTTAAATACAACTTTTGATTTTAAAGATGTAACTAAGTTAGTTGCTGAATTAACTAAAATGTATCGTGAAAAAGAAATTAGTAAAATTAAGATTGTTTATACGGAGTTTGTTAATAACTTAACATTTAGACCAAGAATTGTTACGTTATTACCTGTTGATCCAAGTGATTTTGATCATATTGAAATCTCAAAGAAATCAACATTATTTGAACCAAGTCCAGAGGAAGTATTAGACAGTTTGATTCCAATGTATCTTCAAGCAGTGATTTATGGTTATATCATTGAATCAGCTACAAGTGAAAATGCCGCACGAAGAACATCAATGGAAAATGCTAATGATAATGCCGATGAACTTACAGAACAATTATTATTAAAATACAATCAAGCTCGTCAAACTGCGATTACTAATGAAATTAGTGAAATCGTAGCAGGAGCTAATGCACAATAAGGAGGTGCCGTATGTCACAAAATATTGGTAAAATAATTAGTGCCAAAGGGCCAGTAATTGATATCCAATTTGATGGTGATAACAATTTACCAGCATTAAATACGGCGATTGAAATCCAAAATGGTGATGAACTTCTAGTAGTTGAAGTCGCTCAACATATCGGAGATGATGTAGTTCGTTGTGTTGCAATGGGACCAACTGATGGGGTAAAACGAGGAATGGATGCTCTTAATACGGGAAATCCAATTTCTGTACCTGTCGGAAATGAAACTCTAGGAAGAATGTTCAACGTTTTAGGACAACCAATCGATGGTAAAGAAGCATTAGGTGATAGCACTAAGAAAATGCCAATTCACCGATCTGCACCGACATATGCCGAACAAAGAACAGAAACTGAAATTCTTGAAACGGGAATTAAAGTAGTTGATTTGATCTGCCCATTTATCAAAGGTGGAAAGATTGGATTATTCGGTGGTGCCGGAGTAGGTAAAACAGTATTGATTCAAGAATTCATTAATAACATTGCTACAGAACATGGTGGTTTATCAGTTTTTGCTGGAGTTGGTGAACGTAGCCGTGAAGGTAATGATTTATATTATGAAATGAAGGAAAGTGGTGTTTTATCTAAAACAACACTAGTATTTGGACAGATGAATGAACCCCCAGGAGCTCGTTTAAGAGTTGCTTTAACGGGTCTTACTATGGCAGAAGAATTCCGTGATGAACAAGGTCAGGATGTCTTATTATTCATCGATAATATTTTCCGTTTTACTCAAGCTGGATCTGAAGTATCTGCCTTACTTGGACGGGTACCATCACAAGCTGGGTATCAGCCAACTTTAGCAACCGAAATGGGTGCTTTACAAGAACGGATTACATCAACTAAAAAAGGATCTATTACTTCAGTTCAAGCGGTATATGTACCTGCTGATGACTTAACTGATCCTGCTCCAGCAACAACATTTGCTCATCTTGATGCTAAAGTAGTATTAGATCGTTCAATTGCGGCTTTAGGAATTTATCCTGCCGTAGATCCATTAAATTCTTCATCAAGAGCCCTTGATCCATTAGTTGTAGGGACTGAACACTATGAGGTAGCCCATGGGGTTCAACAAATCTTACAACGGTTCCAAGAATTACAAGATATTATTGCTATTTTAGGAATGGATGAGTTAGGTGAAGAAGATAAATTAACAGTAGCTCGGGCTCGTCGTGTCCGTAACTACTTATCACAACCATTTACAGTAGCTAGTCAGTTTACTGGTATGGATGGTAAATATGTCCGTGTTGCTGATACAATCAAAGGATTTAAAGAAATCCTGGAAGGTAAGCATGATGATTTACCAGAGCAAGCATTCCACAATGTAGGTACAATTGAAGAAGCTATTGAAAAAGCGAAGACATTAGCAAATGACTAAATTTAAGCTTAAGATAGTAACACCAAGTGGTATCTACCAAGAAGTGGAAGTTAATCAGTTAAATCTTCGCACAACAGCAGGACAGGTAGGAATCTTAGCTCATCATATGCCTTTAGCAAGCGGGATTGAAATCTCGGAGATGAGTTATATCATTGATAAACAACGTCATATATTTGCCATCGGTGGTGGATTTATATATGTTAATGATGATGAAACAAAAATAATTGCTAATTCAATTGAATCTAAAGAGGAAATTGATTTGAACCGTGCTAAAGAAGCTAAACGTCGGGCGGAACAAAGAATTAAGGAAGTAACCGAAAAAACTGACTTATTGCGGGCTGAAATTGCACTTAAAAAGGCAATTACTAGAATAAATGTTAAAGAATTATAATTATAAAAGTCTGACTTAGGTTAGACTTTTTAATATAAACGGTATTTAATTAATTATAAATTATATTTGATTGATAAATTAAACTGATTAAGTTACAATAATATCAAGAAAGTGATTAATATGTATACAGTAATTATTGGGGATATAATTGATTCTAAGAACTAGTATTAACAGCAAAGTCGATTGCATGTTATAATAAGATTGCAGAAGATAGTGATTTTGCCGAATATTATCTGATTGGGACACTTTATAGTGTCCTTATAACAATTTTATTTTATATTGTTTTGTTTAAAATATAATACAAAAGGTTTATAAAATGATTCAGGTGAGAGCCTGGATTTTTTTATAAATATGTTGAATATCCTAGTTTTATTAATTTAATTATTCTTTTTAAAGAAATTTATTATAATTATATTTTTATCAAAAATATTTAGTATATTAAACAATAAATTTTATTTTATAAAATTAGGATTGCTTTTTAAAAACTAATGATTTATAATTTAGATATTGCAAAAGGAGTTATCTATTTTGCGGGAATCTTTTGACCACTCTTAGGAGTTAAAGCCATACGGACAGCTAGGTCAAAGGCCGGACCGGCAACTTTGTTGCCTTATTGATAGAACGAAAGTTCGAATTTTATAAGTTGATGCTAAATTCCTTAGCATTGAGTTGGTGACTATACAACCGTGTGCTTAGGCACATCACACTTGTGAAACAATCAATAAGAGTAGTAAAAGTAATTCTTGCTATATAGACTCTGACGCTAATAATATAGGATATTTTTTGATGTTCTAATAATATGTCGTATTGATACTCAAGTGGGATTGTACCTGCTTGAGTTTTTTTTATGGAGAAGGGGAAACTGGTATGAATGAGAAATTAAAATTATATGGTTTTAATAACCTAACTAAATCATTAAGTTTTAATATTTACGATGTTTGCTATGCTAAAGGTCAGAGGGAACAAAAAGATTATATTGCTTACATTGATGAGCAGTATAATTCAAAGCGATTGACTGATATTCTTTATGAAGTAGCTAATATGATCGGAGCCCATGTATTAAATGTTTCAAAACAAGATTATGATCCCCAAGGCGCCAGTGTAACAATGTTATTAGCGGAAGAAGAGATGTTAGAAAGTCGTCAAGGAAAAATGGAAGAAGTTGATGATCGAGTTATTTTAGGGCATTTAGATAAGAGTCATATTACTGTTCATACGTATCCTGAATATCATCCAGAAACAAGTATTGCGACATTTAGGGTAGATATTGATGTGGCTACTTGTGGAGAAATATCACCGTTGTCAACGTTAGATTTTTTAATTAGCAGCTTTGACTCTGATATCATTACAATGGATTATCGGGTCCGCGGTTTTACTCGGGATATTAAAGGAAAGAAACTTTTTATGGATAGCCCAATGACTTCGATTCAACAGTTTATTGATGTTAAAACATTACTTAACTATGATGCTACAGATATTAATGTATATCAGGCTAATTTGTACCATACGAAGATGTTAATCAAAGAAATTGATTTACAAAATTACTTATTTAAAACAGATATCTATGAATTGCCGCCAAAGGTAAGACTTGAGATAACGAATAATTTACGACAAGAAATGATTGAGATTTACAGTGGAAGTAATATTTTTTAGGAGGCAATATGAAATTAGATCAAAGTAGAATGCCTATTTATGAAGCTTTACAGCAAATGAAAAGAGAACGTTTAGTTCCCTTTGATGTTCCTGGCCATAAACATGGTAAAGGAAATCCAGAATTGACAGATTTTTTAGGTGAAAAGTGTATGAGTATCGATGTTAATTCAATGAAGCCATTGGATAATTTATGTCATCCAGTTTCGGTAATCAAAGAAGCAGAAGAATTAGCAGCTGATGCTTTTAGTGCCGCTCATGCTTTTTTTATGGTAGGCGGAACGACTTCAGCAGTTCAAAGTATGATTATGGCAAGTGTTAAAGCAGGAGAAAAAATTATTATGCCACGTAATGTCCATCGTAGTGCCATTAATGCGATGATCTTGACTGGGGCGGTTCCGATTTATGTAAATCCTGATGTTGATAAACGATTAGGAATATCTCTAGGTATGTCACTTGATCAAGTAGAGCAAGTAATCAAAGATAATCCCGATGCAAAAGCAATCTTAGTAAATAATCCTACGTATTATGGGATATGTTCAAATTTAAAAGCGATTGTTGCATTGGCACATAAGCATAATATGCTTGCTTTGGTAGATGAAGCACATGGAACACACTTTTATTTCAATGATGATTTACCGATGTCAGCGATGGAGGCTGGAGCAGACATGGCGAGTGTCAGTATGCATAAATCAGGTGGAAGCTTGACGCAAAGCTCTTTCTTACTGTTAGGAGAAAATGTAAATGCTGATTATGTACGTCAGGTTGTTAATTTGACACAAACAACAAGCGGTTCGTATTTATTGATGGCGAGTCTAGATATGTCACGTAAAAATTTAGCTATACATGGTAATGAGATTTTTAACAGGGTTCGTCGCCTTGCGGGATACGCACGCACAGAAATCAATCAAATTGGTGATTATTATGCTTATTGTAAGGAATTGATCAATGGGGATAGTGTTTATGATTTTGATGTAACGAAATTATCAATATTTACACTTGATATCGGATTGGCTGGAATCGAAGTATATGATTTATTAAGAGATGAGTATGGGATTCAAATTGAATTTGGTGATATTGGAAATATTCTTGCTTATATCTCGGTCGGTGATAGTGAAGCAAATATTGAGCGTTTAATCGGAGCACTTTTGGAAATACGCCGGCGGTTTAAGAAGGATCGGACAGGAATGTTTGATCATGAATATATTAATCCTGAAGTAGTTATTTCTCCTCAAGCAGCTTTTTATGGAGAAAAAGAATCGTTGCCGCTTTATCAAAGTATTGATCGAGTCTGCAGTGAATTTGTTATGTGTTATCCTCCGGGAATTCCAATTTTAGCACCGGGTGAAAGGATCACGAAAGAAATTCTAGATTATATTCAATATGCTAAAGAAAAAGGGTGCTTTATGACTGGTCCTGAAGATATGGCAATAAATAAACTTAATGTTTTAAAGGGGAGATGAAATAAATGGAATTATGGTTTACGGAGAGACATACAAATGGTGTGAATTTTTCGATTAAAGTAGATTGTCAGTTATTTAGTGGTCAAAGTGAATTCCAGAAAATTGATATTTTTGACTCAAAAGAATTTGGACGATTTTTAGCGCTAGACGGTTATATGATGCTAACGGAAAAAGATGAGTTCATTTATCATGAAATGATTGTTCATGTTCCTATGGCTGTTCATCCTGAAGTCAAAAAAGTATTAGTAATTGGAGCAGGAGACGGGGGTGTAATTAGAGAATTATGCCGTTATGAAACGATTGAAAAGATTGATATGGTTGAAATAGATGAGTTAGTTGTTGAAGTAAGTAAAAAATATTTACCGATGACAGCATGTTGTTTTGATGATCCGCGATTACAAATCTATTATCAAGATGGGTTAAAGTTTGTTAGAGGTAAAGAAAATGAATATGATTTGATCATTGTTGATTCAACAGATCCTTTTGGACCGGGTGAGGGACTGTTTACAAAGGAATTTTATGGTAACTGTTATAAAGCATTAAATGATACAGGAATTATGGTTAATCAACATGAAAGTCCTTTTTATCAAGAAGATGCTGTTGCAATGCAACGGGCTCATAAACGAATTGTTGAAAGTTTTCCGATTTCTCGAGTCTATCAAGCGCATATTCCTACCTATCCTTCAGGGCATTGGTTATTTGGTTTTGCTTCAAAAAAATATCATCCCATCAAAGATTTTCAAAAAACAAAATGGAATGCTCGAGGGATGAAAACAAAGTATTATAATACCGGCATTCATGTAGGTTCGTTTGCATTACCAAATTATGTAGAGGAGTTATTAAGAGATGTGGAATAAAAATATACAGACGTTTATTGGACTAGAGGCATCGTTTGATGAAGCTGAGTGTGTAATCTTTGGAGCCCCAATGGATAGTACCACCTCATATCGACCGGGAACTCGTTTTGCTTCATCTTCAATGCGCCAAGAGTCATTTGGTCTAGAGACATACAGTCCCTATCAGGATAAAGATTTAGAAGATATTAAAGTTTTTGATGGTGGTGATCTTGAATTACCATTTGGAAATCCCCGCAAAGCATTAGATATAATCAAAGTAACAACAAAAACAATTATTAAAGCAAATAAATTACCATGTATGATTGGTGGCGAACATCTTGTTACGTTAGGAGCTTTTGAGGCAGTATTTGAGAAATATCCAGAGATACGTGTTATTCATTTCGATGCTCATACCGATCTACGTGATGAGTATTTAGGTGAAAAACTTTCCCATGCTTCTGTGATTAGACGAATATATGATTTAATTGGTGATAATAAAATATATCAATTTGGAATTCGTAGTGGTGAACGAGAAGAGTTTTACTTTGCTAGAGAACATACTAATTTAAATAAATTTAATTTTACAGGACTATCAAAAGCAATTGAGGCATGCCGCGGGTATCCGGTGTATTTTACAATTGATCTAGATGTCTTGGATCCCAGTGTATTTCCAGGAACAGGAACGCCCGAAGCAGGAGGCGTGACTTTTATGGAACTATTAGAGGCGATGATTGCTGTAAGTGAGCTAAATGTAGTAGCTATGGATATTAATGAATTATCACCTGTTTATGATCAAAGTGGAGGATCAACGGCAGTCGCTTGCAAAGTATTAAGGGAATTATTATTAGCAATGAATAAAGGAGAAAATAAATGAAAAGAACGTTAATTATTGGTTGTGGTGGAGTTGCAACAGTAGCGATTCACAAATGTTGTCAAAACAGTGAGATATTTGAAGAAATTATGATTGCGTCAAGAACAAAAAGTAAATGTGATAAACTAAAAGCGCAGTTAGATGGGAAAACAAAAACAATTATTCATACAGCACAAGTTGATGCTGATAATGTTGAAGAGCTAGTTGCTTTAATGAAAGATTTCCAACCAGAGGTAGTTTTGAATCTTGCATTACCATACCAAGATTTAAAAATTATGGATGCTTGTTTGGAAGCTGGTTGTCATTATGTAGACACCGCTAACTATGAGCCGGAAGATACAGCAAAATTTGAGTATAGCTGGCAATGGGCATACCGTGAAAAATTTGAACAGGCGGGATTAACAGCGATTCTTGGATGTGGTTTTGATCCTGGGGTAACAGGT
Organism: Erysipelatoclostridium sp. MSK.7.34; assembly: GCF_019041935.1. Classification (NCBI taxonomy): domain Bacteria; kingdom Bacillati; phylum Bacillota; class Erysipelotrichia; order Erysipelotrichales; family Coprobacillaceae; genus Thomasclavelia; species Erysipelatoclostridium sp. MSK.7.34. The sequence goes on along the minus strand of NZ_JAHPYJ010000016.1, from coordinate 30,580 downwards.
GTATTTAGTGCTTACGCTTTAAAGCATGAATTTGATGAAATTAATTATATTGATATTTTAGACTGTAATGGTGGGGATCATGGATATCCATTTGCAACAAATTTTAATCCAGAAATTAATATTCGCGAAGTATCTGCCAACGGAAGTTATTGGGAAGATGGACATTGGGTAGAGACAAAACCAATGGAAATTAAACGTGAATATGATTTTGCCCAAGTTGGTAAAAAAGATATGTATTTGTTGCATCACGAAGAACTGGAGTCATTGGGTTTAAATATTCCGGGAATCAAACGAATTAGATTCTTTATGACTTTTGGCGAAAGCTATTTAACACATCTAAAGTGCTTAGAAAATGTAGGAATGACATCGATTGAACCAATTGAATATGAAGGTAAACAGATTATTCCATTGCAATTTTTAAAAGCAGTTCTACCAGATCCTGCCAGCTTAGGACCACGAACAGTTGGCAAAACAAATATTGGATGCATTTATCAAGGGAAAAAAGACGGTCAAGAAAAAAAATATTATTTATATAATGTATGCGACCATCAAGAATGTTATAAGGAAGTTGGGTCTCAAGCCGTTAGTTATACTACAGGAGTTCCGGCAATGATTGGAACGATGCTGTTATTACAAGGTCAATGGAAGAGAGCCGGTGTTTATAATGTTGAAGAATTTGACCCGGACCCATTTATGGAAGCATTAAATAAATGGGGATTGCCATGGATTGAAGATCATAATCCGGTATTAGTAGATTAATGAAGACACCATATTATTTAATTGATGAACAATTATTAGAAAAAAATTTAAAAATACTTCATACGGTTAAAGAACGAACTGGTTGTAAAATTCTATTGGCTCAAAAATGTTTTTCAATGTTCAGTGTTTACCCTCTAATAGCTGAATATTTAGATGGGACAACTGCTAGTGGACTATATGAAGCTAAGCTTGGCTATGAAGAGATGCATAAAGAAAATCATGTTTTTAGTACCGCCTATCGTGATGATGAAATTGAAGAAATCATGAATATATGTGACCATGTAGTCTTTAATTCATTTAATCAGTGGCAAAAATATCAAAATCTAGCAAAACAAACAAGTACTTCATGTGGAATTAGAATCAATCCTGAATGTTCAACTCAAATAGGTCATGAAATCTATGATCCTTGCGCAAAGTTTTCACGAATGGGGGTAACATTAGAAAACTTTAAGGAAGAACTGCTTGAGGGAATAGAGGGACTGCATTTTCATACTCTATGTGAACAAAACAGCGATGATTTAATAACTACTATTAGGGCTGTTGAAGAAAAATTTGGTAAGTATTTAGGACAAATGAAATGGTTGAATTTTGGTGGTGGTCATCATATTACTCGTAAAGACTATGATCTTGAAAAATTAATAAAAATTATTAATGAAATAAAAGAAAAATATCAAGTACAAGTATATTTAGAGCCAGGTGAAGCTGTGGCTTTAAATGCTGGTTTTCTAGTTTCCAGTGTTCTAGATATTACCCACAATGGTATGGCTATCGCAATTATGGATACTTCAGCAGCTTGTCATATGCCAGATGTATTAGAGATGCCGTATCGACCAGAAATTATCGATAGTGCACTACCAAATGTTAAAACATACACATATCGCTTAGGAGGACCAACTTGTTTAGCTGGAGATATTATTGGTGATTATTCATTTGACCAGCCTTTACAGGTAGGACAACAGTTATGGTTTAAAGATATGGCAATTTATTCAATGGTAAAAAATAATACTTTTAATGGGATGAACTTACCTAGTATTGTTTTAAAACAAAAAGAAAAACTTAAAATAATCAAAGAATTCAATTATTGTGATTTTAAAAATCGGTTGTCATAAAAAATTAGGCTGTTAGCCTAATTTTTATCTTTAATAAGATCATCAAATAAATATTCTAACATATTTAAGACACCCTCATGTCGATTATTTTTGAAAGTAAGATAGGTAGCTTTTTTCTTTAATGAGGAAAGACCATTTTTCATAATAATCCCAATACCGGCATTGTTTAATAATTCTTCATCATTACCACTATCTCCAAAAGCTAAGACATTTTCTAAATTTAAATTATTTAACTGACATAAATATTTTACAGCATAACATTTATTGACTTCTGCTTTAACAACTTCAACACAGTAAGGGTTGGTGTAATAATATTGATATAGTCCAGGAAATTTTGTTTGTGCAGCAGCTTCAAAAAGCTTTAATTTTCTAGGTGAAGAAAGTAAACAAATTTTTCCAAGTTTATTCCAAGGTACTACAGCAGTATTTTTATAAAAAGTGAGGTCGGGATAACGTTTAGTAAATATTCGAATCAAGGGGATTAAAAAGTATAGCCAATTATTTAAAATCATTTGATATTTATGATCAAAATTAGCACGTATATTTAACCGGTAATAAAGGGCTAATTGAAGTAGTTCGTTAATTTCTATTTGTTCTAAAAAAGAAAAAGATCTACACTTATTGTGAGTAAGATCATAAATCTCTATTCCATTACAGCAAATCACATAGCCATGATATTTTTCCAGCTGTAATTGTTCAATGTATGGCTTTAATTCATAAAAGAAGCGACCTGTTGCAAGAACAAGAGTATAACCATTTTCTTGTAATTTAATTAAATAAGTGATTGTAGCTGATGATATTTCTTTTTTATGGTTAAACAGTGTGCCATCAAGATCACAAACAATCATTTTTATTTTATTTAACTGCTTTTTTGTTATTTTCATTATTCTCGATCCCTTTGTTATTTAATGATTCCATTTTAGCTAATATTTCTTAAATCATCAAGATAAGGATTATAAATATTATGTTAAGACAAAAACAGCGCTTTATTTTTGTATAATTGAGCGTATAATAGAGAAATAAGTTTGAAATTATATAAGAATATGGTAAACTAAACAAAGTCTATATAAAAGTTATGCTAGTCTAACAATTGAGATAGGAGTGATTTAATGGAAATATTATTAGAACCAATTCAAGAATCCCTGATGACAGTACCAGTATTATTTTTGGCCTGCTTATTAGTAGAATACATATCTAATCGTGATGTTGTCAATAAGGTAATGGAGTTTGGAAAAGTCGGTCCTTTTATCGGAGCGATTTTAGGAAGTATCCCTCAGTGTGGTTTTTCAGTTATTGCGGCCCGATTATATTCGATGCGTTACTTGACAATGGGAACTTTATTATCAATCTTTATTGCCACAAGTGATGAAGCTTTGGCTATTTTAGTAGTACATCCTGATTTATGGGAAATGTTAGTTGTTTTAATTGTTTTAAAAATTGTTTTAGGTACAGTTACCGGTTATGTAGTAGATCGTTTGAATCATCGAAGTCATGATGATTATGAATATTTACAAGTAGAGCCTTGTGATTGTGGTTGTCAAAATGGTATTTGGTTACCGGCTTTACGACATACACTCAATATTTTTATCTTTATTTTATTAACAAATATCGTCTTTACATTAATTATTGCGGGGATTGGTGAAGAAACAGTAACCAACCTTTTAAAAACAAATTGGATCTTCCAGCCAATCATTGCGGGAGTTATTGGTTTTATCCCTAATTGTGCTGGTTCAGTTATACTGACACAATTATATGTGTCCGGTGGTTTAAGTTTTGGTGCATTACTGACAGGTTTAACGACAAGTGCCGGTGTAGGAACATTAGCTTTAATAAAATATAATGAGAATAAAAAAGACACATTTAAAATATTATTTATTTCGTATGTTATTGCTTTAGTGGTTGGTTATATAGCCTCATTAGTAATGCTATAGATTAAGAGGTTCTTAATTAGTAAGAACCCTTTTTGGTTACAAAATAAATTATTTATAGTTGAAAAAGAATTTATTTAAAAGATAGTGGTTATAGTATGTTATTAAATAATACTATAACCTTTTATTATACTATCATGGATTTAGAAAGATTCGTTACCACTTATTAATTTGTAAGAAATTTTATGACTAAAGAATTGTTATCCTGGTTTAATTTTATAATAAATGAGTACAATAAATTAATAGAGCATATCAAATGACAATTTTAGTAATAAATACTATTATGGTTTTGTAAGGAGGAACTAACAATGAGACAAGATGATGATTTGAAAAAGGTTGTATTAGTAGGGACTGGTTTTGTAGGAATGTCAATGGCATATTCTATTTTAAATACTGGTGGTATTGATGAACTTGTATTAATAGATGTGGATCAAGAAAAAGCAATTGGAGAGGCAATGGATATTAGCCACGGTCTACCATATAGTAAAAGTAGTTTAAAGGTTAAAGCTGGTGGTTATGATGAATGTAAAGATGCTGATATTGTTGTAATTACTGCTGGAGCTGCTCAAAAACCAAATCAAACAAGATTGGAATTAGCTAGTGTTAATGCAAAAATTATGAAATCTATTACTGAGCAAATTATGGCTAGTGGATTTGATGGAATTATTATCGTTGCAAGTAATCCTGTTGATTTGATGAGTTATGTAGTCCAAAAAGTATCAGGATTACCAACAAGCCGTGTAATTGGTAGTGGGACTATTTTAGATACAGCTAGATTACGTTATTTATTAAGTGAATATTTGAATATTTCCTCAACAAATATTCATGCGTATATATTAGGTGAACATGGTGATTCTTCATTTGTACCATGGATGAATACTTATATTGGCTGCAAGAGTATGATGGAATATATTGTGGAAATGAATATCGATATGAACGAGATGCATAAAATTTATAAAGAAGTACAACAAGCTGCATATGAGATAATTAAACGTAAAAATGCAACTTATTATGGTATAGGTCTATCTTTAAATCGTTTAATTACAGCAATTTTAAGTGATGAAAATGCCGTATTAACAGTTTCTGCATATCAACAAGGTGAATATAAGCAAGAAGGGCTATATATCGGGGTACCTGCAATCATTAATCGTCAAGGGATTAGTAAGATCATGACACTGCATTTAAATAATGTAGATCAACATAAATTTGATCGTAGCTGTGAAACTTTAAAAGAGATGATTGATGGTGAATTAGAGGCAATTATTAATAGCTAATCTATGATATAATGAGGAAGAGTGGGTGAAATAATGAAGAAATTACTCAGTATTTTCCTAATTATGTTATGTTTTAGTGGCTGTAAACAAAATAATGATTCTGAATTAATCAAAACTGAAGCAGTTGAAGCTCAACAAACGGCATTTGTTGAAAAAGAAGGCGAAGTACTTGTTCCGGAATCTTTGCGAACAGTTCAATTACCAATCGTTGGTGATAGTCGTGTAATTGTGATTGACGCAGGACATCAACGACGTGGCGATAGCAACAAAGAGCCAATTGGACCTGGAGCTAGTCAAACAAAAGCTAAAGTAACAACAGGAGCAACGGGAATAAGTACAGGTAATTTAGAATCAGCAATTAATCTTGAAGTTGCATTAAAGTTACAAAAAAAATTAGAAGATTCGGGTTATCAAGTAATTATGGTTCGGACAAGTCAAGATGTGAATATTTCTAATCAGCAGCGTGCGGAGATTGCTAATAAAAATAATGCTGGAGCATTTATTCGACTGCACTGTAATAGTGATGACAGTAGTAGTATTCATGGAACTTTAACTATGGCACCATCGGAATCTAATCCATATTGTAGTCAAATTGCTACAGCTTCTCAACGATTGTCAAAAACGGTTGTAAATAGTATTTGTAATCAAACAGGCAGCAAAAATCGTGGCGTTATTATTACTGATGTGATGAGTGGAATAAACTGGTGTCAAGTACCTGTAACAATAGTAGAAATGGGATTTATGTCTAATCCAGATGAGGATAGGTTATTAGGAGACAGTACTTATCAAGATAAAATTGTTACGGGAATTGTTTTAGGAATAAATGAATATTTTAAAAACTAGAGTTGAAAGTATTAGGAAAGTTCCGAAACTTTCAGCTTTTTTGTATAATATTTTTTTAATATAGTAATAAAATATAGTTTAAAATAGAACTAATTGGAGAATGTATGATAAAGTTATTAAGAATTCTAAAGGATGTAAAAAACTTATGATTATTTATATCAAAATGTAATTAAACAGTATCAAATCATTTGCAGTGAACTAGATATTTTGCTTTTCCTATACAATAATTCCGTGCTTGATAGTGCTAATAATATTGTTGAGCAGCAGGGGATGATTAAAATTTGTCACATAATATTTTATAATGTTTTTTAAGTTTTACTAAAAGTTATTAATTTTTTATGCTAAAATGTAGTAATGTGAGGTGTAGACATGGAAGACTTTATTCGCCCAAATCATAATCCGGAGCCAAAGTTGAAGCCAAAGAAAACAAAACATATTAGAGAAACCCTATTCATTGTTTGTATGATTGTTTGTTTGGCAGTTGGTTTTGTATCTGGTTATGTAGCAAAAAAAACAGTTCCGACTAACAGTACTAGCAAAAATGCAGAATCAATTATTGATGAAGCTTATGAAATATTAGATGAAGCTTGGTTAAATCCTAATGATAAGGATGTTGACATCAAAGGGAATACTATTACCGCTTTAGTAGAATCGCTGGGGGATATGCATTCTTCATATTTTACATATGAAGAATCTAAGACATATAACCAAAGTGTTGATGGGAACTATGAAGGTATTGGTGTAGCACAGCGAACTGTTAGTGAAGGTACAATGGTAATGCAGGTGTATAAAAATTCGCCAGCAGAAAAAAGTGGTTTACAAGTTGGAGATATTATTACAGGCGTTGACGGGAATAGTGTTGCTGGTAAGAGTGCTGATGAAATTTCTGATTTAATTCGTGGTGAAGCGAATACTAAAGTTAAGTTGACAATTATACGTAATACTGAACAACAAGAAGTTGAAGTAGAGCGAGCCAATGTAGATAGTGCGGTAACTAGTGAAATAAGAGATAATGATGGTAAAAAATTTGGTTATGTAAAAATTAATACTTTTGGAAGTACTACAGCTGATGATATTGAAGCAGCTTTACAGACTTTTACTGCTGAAAAAATTGATACTTTGGTCTTAGATCTGCGAGATAATGGCGGAGGATATCTTACAGCTGCCACTGATGTATTAAGTTTATTTATGAAAGAAGATAAACTGCTTTTTCAAATGGAAACTAAAAACGGTGCAATCGAGAAATATAAGGCTAAAGATTGTCAAAAATATAATTTTATAAATGGATATATTCTTGTAAATGGAAATACTGCATCAGCATCAGAAGTTGTTGCAGGAGCATTACAAGAAAAAATGAATTATAAATTAGTTGGGGATCAAACTTATGGTAAGGGAACGGCGCAGACGCAAAAACAGCTCAGTGATGGATCAGTCTTAAAATATACTTATGCAAAATGGTTATTACCAAGTGGTACATGGATAAATGGAAAAGGATTGACACCTGATTATTCTGTAAGTAATACGGATACAAGTGGTATTTATACCAAAGCACTGGAAACTGATATGGGATATGATAGTGTTGGTACAGCAATTGCCTCAATGCAAAAAATGTTAAGTATTTTAGGTTATGACTGTGGACGTAATGATGGATATTTTTCACAACAGTCAGTGGAAGCCTTAAAACAATTTGAACAAGCTAATAATTTAACTGTTGATGGTATTTATACTAATAGTGATCGGCAGAAATTAGAGGCTGCGGTAATCATGTATGCTAATAGTGAAAATAATGATTATCAGTATAAAAAATTAATGGAATTGATAAAATAACTATGCCTGGCATAGTTATTTTCATCATGGGCATAATTCTTTTAACTTCGCTGTTTTCTTGGTATAATAGAAAGGACTTATAGGAGGTGTTACAATGCAAAAATTTAAGCTTGTTTCTCCGTTTTCTCCAATGGGAGATCAAGAGGAAGCAATTAAACAATTAGTTGCAGGAATTAAAGAAGGAAAAAAAGAACAGGTCTTACTGGGAGGGACCGGTACTGGGAAAACCTTCACTGTTTCTAATGTTATTGCTGCTGTGAATAAACCGACACTTGTCTTGGCTCACAATAAAACATTGGCAGGACAATTATATTCGGAATTAAAAGAATTTTTTCCTGAAAATAGAGTTGAATATTTTATTTCAAACTTCGATTTCTATCAACCGGAAGCTTATATTCCTGGGCGAGATTTATATATTGATAAAAATGCTAAAACAAACTATGAAATTGAGATGCTGCGCAGTGCGGCAATGAATTCGTTAATAGAACGGGAAGATGTCATTGTTGTTGCTTCAGTTGCTTCAATTTATGGATTAGGAAATCCTGAACAGTACAAAGAAATGATCTTTTCACTGCGGGTCGATCAAGACATTGATCGTAAAGAGTTACTAACATATTTAGTTGATCGGCAATATCAACGCAATGATATTGAACAGACTAAAGGAACATTTAGAGTTCGTGGGGATGTCATTGAAATAGTTCCAGGACATACTGAAAGCTGGTTAATTAGAATTGAATTATTTGGTGATACAGTTGAAAGAATCAGTGAAGTGGATCCTCTGACTGGGCATGTCTTGGGCGTATACAATACATATACGATCTATCCAGCTTATGGATATGTAACGAAAAAAGAACAAATTTTAAAGGCTTGTGATACGATTACGGCAGAATTAGAGAATCGTTTAGAAACATTCAAAGCAGAAACTAAATTACTAGAACATGAACGTTTGGAACAACGAACGCGCCATGATGTTGAGATGCTGCGGGAAGTGGGGATGTGTCCTGGAATTGAAAACTATTCACGGCATATTGATGGTCGTGATGAAGGACAACGCCCTTATACGTTGATTGATTATTTTCCTAAAGATTTTTTAATGATCGTCGATGAAAGTCACGTTATGTTGCCTCAGGTTCGAGGAATGTATAATGGGGATCGTTCACGTAAAGAGACATTAGTTGAATATGGTTTTAGATTACCAAGCGCGCTTGATAACCGCCCATTACGCTTCGAAGAGTTTGAAAAAATTATAAATCAAGTCATTTATGTATCAGCAACACCTGGGGATTATGAGTTAGAACATGTTGAAAATAAAGTAGTTGAACAAATTATTAGGCCAACTGGACTACTTGATCCGGTTATTGAAGTACGACCAACAAAGGATCAAATTGATGATATTATCAGTGAAATCAAAATTCGTCAAGATCGTAATGAGAGAGTTCTAATAACAACATTGACTAAACGAATGGCTGAGGATTTAAGTGCTTATTTGAAAGAACTTGGAATCAAGGTAGCTTATCTACATAGTGACACAAAGACTTTGGAACGAACCGAGATACTAAGGGATCTACGACTTGGCAAGTATGATGTTTTAGTCGGAATTAATTTATTACGAGAAGGTTTAGATTTACCAGAAGTAAGTTTAGTATGTATTCTTGATGCTGATAAAGAAGGGTTCTTAAGAAGTAACCGTTCATTGATTCAAACGATTGGTCGGGCTGCCCGTAACAGTAATGGTGAAGTAATCATGTATGGTGATAAGATTACTGATTCAATGGCTTATGCGATTGAAGAAACTAATCGTCGTCGTAAGATCCAAGATGCTTATAATAAAGAACATAATATTACCCCAACAACTATTCATAAGGAAATTCGTGATGCAATTCGTGGTCAAGAGGTCATCGATGATGCTGCAAGTCTAGTTAAAAAAGGTAAGAAAGCAAGCAAGAAAGATAAACAAGTTATGATTCAAGAATTAGAAAAACAAATGAAAGATGCAGCGAAGGTACTTGACTTTGAACGTGCGATGGAACTTCGCGATATCATCATGGAGCTTCAAGGTGAAAAATAGGTATACTTTCAGTCCACTTGCTAAAAAGATCTTTAAGGATATAGACGAGCACCATGGTAGAGCTTTTCTAGTTGGAGGAATCGTTCGGGATATGTTGATCTACAATAGGGTTGATTATCATGATGTAGATGTTGAGGTATATGGGCTTAGTGTCGATGAATTGGAAGAATTATTAGCTAATTATGGCAATGTCAATAGTATTGGTAAATCATTCGGAATTTTAAAATTAGATGTTTTACCAAATTTTGATTTTGCTTTGCCGAGAACGGAAATAAAGACAGGTGAGAGTCATCAGGATTTTGATGTTACAGTAAATCAAAATTTAGATTTAAAAGTTGCGGCATCACGACGTGATCTAACAATCAATGCGTTGATGTATGAAATAAAGACAGGAAAAATCTATGATTTTTTTCATGGTCAAGAAGATATTGAAAAAAGAACATTACGAATGGTTAGTGAAACAACTTTTATTGAAGATCCGTTAAGAGTCTTGAGAACAGCACAATTTGCTTCACGTCTTGATTTCTGTATTGAGACGGCGACTAAATTAATGTGTAAAAAAATGGTTCAAAATAAAAGTTTGGATAAACTAAGTAAAGAGCGGGTATTTCAAGAATATAGTAAGCTCCTCTTAAGCCAGCAGCCTTCAATTGGGTTAACTTTTTTAAAGGAGATCAAGGCTTTGTGGCCATGTTTAGATGTATTATCGAAAACTATGCAACGGCTTGATTACCACCCTGAAGGAGATGTATGGCGGCATACTTTATTAGTAACTGATTTAGCGGCTTTATGCTGCCATAAAACAAGTAATCCATTAGGTTTTATGTGGAGTGCTTTATTACATGATATTGGTAAAGCTACAGTAACAACTAAAGACGGTCATGCTCCGGGTCATAATGAAGCGGGGGTAAAGATTTTTAATCAAGAAGTAAAAGCATTTATCCCAGATAAACAGTTACAAAAATATATTAAAACAATGATTTTCTATCATATGCATTTAATGAATATGGTCAGAAATGAAGCAAAGGATTATAGCTATTTTAAAATTCTTAAAGGAATTGATGGAATAGTTACGATTGAAGACTTAATTTTAATCACAAAATGTGATAAACTTGGTAGATACAAAGATGAACATGAAAATATTAATCGCTTTGATTATGTTATGAAAGAAAAGATGGCACGGCTATCAACCAAAGCTCAGTTGCCATTAGTTGACGGATATGATTTAAAGGCGTTAGGGATTGAACCGTCATCCAAGTATAGCGAGCTATTAGATTGGGCTTATGATCTTCAATTACGGGGGCACAGTAAAGCAGCAATCTTAAAGATGGTAGAAGGTAGGTAAAATATGGAACATGATAAACTAGTCATTAAAGGGGCTAGAGAGAATAACTTAAAAAATATTGATATCGAGATTCCAAAAAATAAATTAGTTATTATGACGGGATTATCTGGTTCAGGAAAAACATCGCTGGCATTTGATACAATCTATGCCGAAGGACAGCGGCGTTATGTGGAATCGTTAAGTGCTTATGCACGCCAGTTCTTAGGAAACATGGAAAAACCGGATGTTGATAGTATTGAAGGTTTGTCACCGGCAATTGCAATTGATCAAAAAACAACATCAAATAATCCGCGTTCAACGGTAGGGACGGTTACTGAAATTTTTGACTATTTAAGATTACTTTATGCGCGTATTGGTAAGGCATACTGTCCAGAGCATGGAATCGTGATTGAATCGCAGACAATCAAACAAATGGCTGATACAATTGATAAATATCCAGATGGTAGTAAATTACAAGTATTAGCACGAGTAGTAAAGAATCAAAAAGGTACTTTTAAGGATTTATTTGAGGATTTATTGAAAGATGGTTATATTCGAGTTCAAGTTGATGGTGAAGTTAAACTATTAGATGAAGGAATTGAACTTGATAAAAATAAGAAACATAACATTGATGTCGTAATTGACCGAATTATCAAAAAAGAAGGTTATCGTAGTCGTTTGATTGATTCACTTGAAGTAGGTTTAAAACTAACAGGTGGAGAAGTAGTTGTAGCTAATTTAAGTGATGGCAGTGAAGCTTTATTTTCTGAGCATTTAGCTTGTCCAGAGTGTGGTTTTAGTGTTCCTAAACTAGAACCAAGATTATTCTCATTTAATAATCCACTAGGAGCTTGTCCTGATTGTCGCGGTTTGGGAATAAAAAATGAAGTTGATGATGATTTATTGATTCCTAATTGGGATTTGAGCATAAATCAAGGTGGAATTAGATATTTTAAAACTTCAGTAGGAACTGACCGAATTGAATGGCAGCGCTTTTTGATCCTATGTAAAACATATAAGATTGATTTAGATAAACCATTGAAAGACTTTACTAAAAAAGAATTAAGAATTATCTTAGAAGGCTCAGATAAACCAATTTCTTATGAGATTGTTTCTAGTAGTGGTAATGTTTCTAAAACTAATCGTCCTATTGAAGGTGTTAAAACATTGATTAAACGTCGTTTTGAAGAAACGACTTCTTCTTGGTCAAAAGAATGGTATGCTTCATTTATGGCTGAACATACGTGTCCAACTTGTGGAGGACGCAGATTAAATGATCAGGTTTTAAGCGTACGAGTAGGTGGCTTAAATATCAGTGAATTTACCGATATGTCAATTGAAAAAGCTTTAAAATTCGTTGATGAATTAAAATTAAATGAATATGAAGCGAAGATTGCTAATCTTGTTTTAAAAGAAATTAAAGACCGTTTAGGTTTCTTAAATGATGTTGGATTAGGATATTTAACATTATCTCGTAAAGCGGGTGGATTATCTGGTGGAGAAGCACAAAGAATTCGTTTAGCGACACAAATTGGTTCAAGATTAACTGGGGTTTTATATGTTCTAGATGAACCCTCTATTGGACTCCATCAGCGGGATAATGATAAGTTAATTGCCACTTTACAAAATATTCGTGATTTAGGTAATAGTGTTCTAGTTGTTGAACATGATGAAGACACGATGCGAGCAAGTGATTTTATTGTTGATATTGGACCGGGTGCAGGAGTGCATGGTGGTGAAGTAATTGTAGCTGGAACGCCACAAGAAGTAATGGATTGTAAAAAGTCAATTACGGGGCAGTATTTATCAGGTCGTTTAAAGATTGATGTGCCTAAAAAACGCCGTAAAGGAAATGGTAATTTTATTCAAGTAAAAGGTGCTGCTGCAAATAACTTAAAGAATATCAATGTTAAGTTTCCGTTAGGGTGTATGTCTGTGGTTACAGGGGTTTCTGGTAGTGGTAAAAGTACTCTTGTAAATGAAATCATGGGTAAAGCAATGATGGCAAGAATTTATCGCTCGAAAGAAAAGCCCGGTAAACATAAGGATATTTTAGGATTAGAAAATATTGATAAAGTTATTGAGGTGAGCCAAGATCCAATTGGGAGAACACCACGTTCCAATCCGGTAACTTATACAGGAGTGTTTGATGATATCCGTGATTTATTTGCCCAAACAAATGAGGCTAAAATGCGTGGCTACGATAAAGGACGTTTTAGTTTCAATGTTAAAGGTGGACGGTGTGAAGCTTGTCAAGGTGATGGGTTAAAACGTATTTCAATGCACTTTTTACCAGATGTTTATGTTCCTTGTGAACAATGTGGCGGTAAACGCTATAATGAAGAAACATTGCAAGTTACTTATAAAGATAAGAATATTTATGATGTTTTAGAGATGACTATTGAAGATGCAGTGGAGTTCTTTGGAAACTTGCCAAAGATCAAAACTAAATTACAGACTTTAAATGATGTTGGACTAGGCTATATTAAGCTTGGTCAAAGTGCAACAACTTTATCTGGTGGGGAAGCTCAGCGGGTTAAGCTAGCAAGTGAATTACAAAAAAAAGCAACTGGGAAAACAGTTTATATTTTAGATGAACCAACAACTGGTCTACATAGCAATGATGTTGCTAAATTAATAGAGGTATTACAAAGAATTGTTGATCAAGGGGATACAGTCATTATAATTGAACATAATCTTGACGTTATTAAGGTAGCTGATTATATTGTTGATTTAGGTCCTGAAGGTGGCGATGGTGGTGGTACGATCGTTGTAGCTGGAACACCAGAAAAAGTCGCTAAATGTGAAGCAAGTTATACTGGAAGTTTTTTAAAGAAGATGTTATAGGGAGGAAACAATGATGCCAAAGTCAATTACAGTAGGTGAATTATTAAACAATGAGCATTATGTTCAGGTAACTGGAGATGAGAAATCTTTAGAGCGGCCAATTTATGTGGCTGAGATCAATCGACCTGGATTTGAATTAGCAGGATTTTTTAAACACAGCGATTTTCGACGAATTATAATTTTTGGAGATAAAGAGTCTGCATTTATTAATGAGATGTCGGAAGAAAGACAACGTGAAATATTCCCTTTCTTAATTAACGATGAAGTACCATGTATCATTGTTGCTAAAGGAAATGAATGTCCAGCAATCTTAATTGAGATTGCTCGAAAAAAAGATTTTCCAATTTTTATTACCGAATCAGCAACAGGACGTGTTTCAATTGAATTAACAAATATTCTTGACGAAGCACTGGCACCGGAAACACTGATTCATGGAGTCTTTTTGAATATTTACGGTAAAGGTGTTATTATCAAAGGTGATAGTGGTATCGGTAAATCTGAGATTGCTCTAGAATTAGTAAAAAGAGGACATTTATTAGTTGCTGATGATGCTGTTGAATTATATCATTTAGGACAAAGTATTGTGGGGAAAGCCCCAGAAGTATTAACTAATTTATTAGAAATTCGTGGAATTGGTGTTATTGATGTATCAAAGATGTTTGGAATTAGCTCAATTCTCGATAAAGATAAAGTTGATTTAATTATTCAATTAGATCGTTGGGTACCATCTCGTGAATATACACGAGTAGGGGTTGAAGAAAATGATTCAACTGAAGAAATCTTAGGTGTTAAGATTCCTAAAATTGTTGTACCTGTATCAAGTGGACGTAGTATGTCAGTAATTATCGAAGCTGCCGTAATGAATATGCGTTTACGTGAATACGGTGTTGATTCTAGCAAAGAATTCGTTGATCGTATTTTGAAGAATATCGATAAGAATAAGGGGTAAGTTATGACTTTTTTTCCAGATGGTAAGACATTCGTTCAAATCGGTTCTTTTTCCATTGCTTGGTATGCAATTTGTATTATTACCGGAGCTTTTATTGCATATAAACTAGGACAATATAATTTCAAAAAAATCGGTTATAATAAAGAGATTCTTTCAGACTATTTCTTTGGTTTAATGATTACTGGAGTTTTAGGAGCTCGATTATGGTATGTAATCTTTATGTGGAACGAATTATATGCTGAAAATCCACTTGAGATCATTATGTTTCGTCATGGTGGTTTAGCGATTCAAGGTGGGATTTTTGTTGGCTTGATTTTTAGCTGGTGGTATTTTAAGAAACATAAAATTGATTTCATGGTTGCAGCTGATGCAATTATGCCAGGTGTTTTAATTGCTCAGGCACTGGGACGGTGGGGAAACTTTTTCAACCAGGAAGCATATGGTGGAATGGTTAGTCTAGATTTCCTTAAATCATTGCATTTACCAAACTTTATTATTGAAGGAATGCATATCAATGGATATTACTATCATCCAACCTTTTTATATGAGTCTATTGCTAATATCGTAGGATTTTTATTAATCTATTTTGTGATTAGGAAGATCCAAACAAAACAAGGTGTACAATTCTTTAGTTATTTTATTTGGTATGGAATCTTTAGATTCTTTATTGAAGGACTTCGTACTGATAGCTTATATGTAATGGGTCTACGGACGGCACAATTAGTTTCCATTGTTTTTGTAATCGTTGGAATTGCAGGATATATATATTGTAAAAAATATGGTAAACCGGCGATAAAAGCGTAATCTAAATTAGGTAGTTAAAGTGAATAGCACTGAGCTGCCTTTTTTTTAATTTAAACAATATACTGACCCTTTGATAAATGGAAAGTTTGATGAAGCATATTTTGAATTATTAAAAAAACATGAGTGTATGTTTGAATATGTTAAAGGTGATTTTGAAAAGATTGATGATAATAAAATAGAAGTTGTTGGAATCAACTATTATCAGCCGTTACGGGTTCGACAAAGAGAAACGGCATGGAATCCAGATAAACCATTTATTCCAACTGCATATTATGAAACATATAGTCCACGAGGAATTAAAATGAATTTTTCAAGAGGATGGGAAATTTATCCTAAAGGAATTTATAATATGCTGAAGATCATTCAAAATGATTATCGAAATATTGAATGTTGGATTACTGAAAATGGTATGGGAGTAATGGGTGAAGATAAGTTTAAGGATGCTAGCGGGCAAATTCAGGACAGCTATCGAATTGAATTTTTAAGTGACCATATGGCTTGGATGTTAAAAGCAATTGACGAAGGTTGTGATTGTCGGGGCTATTTGAATTGGACGTTTACAGATAATCTTTCACCTGTTAATGCATTTAGAAATCGTTATGGGTTTGTGGAAATTGATATGGAAAATAATCGGAATCGGAGAATTAAAAAATCAGGCGATTGGGTAAAAGAATTAATGAGAACACGATGTTTTGAAGCTGAAGATACAGAACCTGAGTATAAATAAGATTGAGTAGGAGGCAAAAAGCAAATGAGTAATTATGATAATAGCCCCTATATCAAAATAAATGGCTATGACAACGATGCATATTCTGGATATGCGCAGATTGATAAGAAAATTAAAGAATCTTTAGGAAATAAAAAGATAGTTGTTGTAGATTGTTATTTGGGAATTAATGATCGTGAATTATTAAATGTATTGATAAAAAAATTGACTCCAGCACACGTAATTTTAAGTGAAGATATCTTTTATGATGGTAAAAAATTGACAGAAATGATGCAGGTGAATCTAACTAAAGATCGTGTCAGGGGAGTAATGTATTATGGAACTATTAGAGATTATGTTGATGAAGCTAAGCTGGCTAAGATACAAAAGTTTGTTAAAAATAAAGAAGGAATAGTTCTTGTATACGGTTTTGGGGCAAGTCTAATTACTAAAGGTGATTTATTAATATATGCAGACCTAACACGATGGGAAATTCAATTAAGATATCGGGCTGGATTACCTAATTTTAAACAAAGTAATTATGATGAAGATCCTCTAATAAAAAATAAGCGTGGTTATTTTATTGAGTGGCGAATTGCCGATAAGCATAAACGAGAGATTTTTGAAGATATTGATTTATATCTAGACACTAATTGCAGTAATAAACCTAAAATGATTACTGGTATTGCGTTTCGAAATGCATTAAAAAGTGTTTGCAATCAACCATTTCGTCTAGTACCATATTTTGATCCAGGGGTTTGGGGAGGACAATGGATGAAAGAGGTTTGTAATTTAGATAAAAGTAAATCTAATTATGCTTGGAGTTTTGATGGGGTTCCAGAGGAGAATAGTATTAATTTGAAGTTTGGCGATATTGTTATTGCAACCCCAGCTTTAAATGTTGTTATGTATCAAGCTATAGAGCTTTTAGGAGCAAAAAATTATGCTCGTTTTGGGGCAGAGTTTCCAATTAGATTTGATCTTCTTGATACAATGGGTGGAGGAAATTTAAGCTTACAAGTACACCCAACAACTGAATATATCAAGAGCCATTTTGGAATGCCTTATACGCAAGATGAAAGCTACTATATCCTTGATTGTGATGGAGGTGGAGTATATTTAGGTTTAAAAGAGAATATTAATTCAGACGAATTTATTAACGATTTAGAAAGAGCTAATGAGGGTAATCAAAGTTTTGATGCCGATAAGTATATTAATTTTTTTCCAGCAAAAAAGCATGATCATTTCTTAATTCCAGCAGGAACAATTCATTGTTCTTCGGCTAATTGTGTAGTCTTGGAAGTAAGTGCTACACCATATATTTTTACTTTTAAATTATGGGATTGGGATCGTGTAGGATTAGATGGTAAACCACGCCCGATTCATGTTGAAGATGGAAAGAAGGTAATTGATTATCAAAGAACAACTACTTGGGTAGAATCCAATTTGGTAAATAATTTTACAGAAATTGAAAAGAGTGATGAATATACAGAAGTTAAAACCGGATTACATGAATTAGAATTTATTGAAACACGAGTTATTACAACTAAACAAAAGATTTATCAACAAACTAATAAAAGTGTGGTAATGATGAATTTAGTTGCTGGGGAAAGTGCAGTAATTAAAAGTCCTAAAAATAAGTTTGAGCCATATACAGTGCATTATGCGGAAACTTTTATTGTACCAGCTCAAGTAGGTGAGTTTACTATTGAACCGTTTGATAAAAATGAAATAAAAGTATTAAAAGCATATGTTAGAAACTGATTTAATTAAAGAAATAGAATTCAAAATGATATGTTCCTTGTTTACTTAAGCGGAGCATATTAAAATAGAATTCTATTTTTTTAATTATTTCTCTTTAAATTGACAAAAAAAGTAGTAAATATCGTATAAATAAGTAATTATTCTTGTTGACAGATAGTCTTTATCATGATTATTATAAGTATCATGGTCTTAATTATAAAAAGAATTTTTGATCGAACGATTTAGTTATAATAAATTATGTTGGAATAACGGAGGGATTATGAAGACTAGAGTTTTTGGGATTTTACAAAGGATTGGTCGCAGTTTTATGCTGCCGATTGCAGTATTGCCAATTGCGGGTTTATTTCTGGGAATTGGTAGTTCATTGACTAATGAAACAACTATTTCTTCACTACATTTAGAGGGAGTTTTAGGAAACGGGACTTTTTTACATGACTTTTTAATAATCTTAACTAAAGTGGGGAGTGGCCTTTTTAACAATCTTCCACTTATTTTTGCTGCTGCAGTAGCGTTGGGAATGGCGAAAAAGGCGAAAGAAGTAGCCGTTTTATCTTCAATTATTGCTTTTTTTGTTATGCATACAACAATTAGCGGGATGCTTTCATTAAATGGAAGTATTTTAGATAATCAAATAATTAATCCTGATGTTTTAGATGGAACGATTACAGCGGTTTGTGGGATCATGTCATTGGAAATGGGGGTATTTGGTGGAATAATCGTCGGTCTTGGCGTTAGTTATATACATAATCGCTTTTATCAAATTGAATTACCAAGAGCGTTATCTTTTTTTGAAGGAGAACGGTTTATTCCGATAATTTCAACAATAACTTTTTTGTTTGTGGGAATCGTAATGTTTTATGTTTGGCCATTCTTTCAAAATGGTATATATGAATTAGGTAAACTTATCTCAACCTCAGGCTATTTTGGAACCTTTGTTTACGGTGTAATTAAACGGTTACTGGTTCCTTTTGGCTTACATCATGTATTTTATTTACCATTTTGGCAAACTGCAATTGGAGGTTCAATGGTCGTCAATGGGGCGGTAATTTATGGTGGTCAGAATATTTTCTTCGCACAGTTAGCTGATCCAAATATTGTGCATTTTAGTAGCGAGGCTACAAAATATTTTACTGGTGAATTTATTTTTATGATTTTTGGTTTACCGGGAGCAGCATTGGCAATGTATCAGACTGCTAAGCCGGAAAATAAAAAAGCGATTGGAAGTTTGTTGTTCTCAGCGGCTTTAACAAGCATCTTAACGGGAATAACGGAACCAATCGAATTTACTTTTTTGTTTGCTGCTCCACTGTTATTTGGGGTACAAGTTATCTTAGCAGGAAGTGCTTATATGGTTGCTCATATTTTTAATATTGCCGTGGGATTGACCTTTTCTGGAGGTTTATTTGACTTTATTGTTTTTGGTGTATTGCAAGGTAATAGTAAGACTAGCTGGGTATTGCTTATCCCTATTGGAATAATTTATTTCATGCTCTATTATTTTAGTTTTAAATATCTAATTAAAAAATTTGATTTGAAGACTCCAGGTAGAGAGATAGATAATATGAAGTTATCTATCTTTAAGAACCCTAAAGCAAGTCATCGAAAATTGTTAAATAAAGGAATTGAAATTGACAAACAGTCACAATTGATTGTTCGAGGGCTAGGTGGTCGTGATAATTTTACTGACTTAGATTGTTGTATTACCAGATTACGAGCAACAGTTAGTGATAATCAATTAGTAAATGAAGGTTTATTGAAACAATCAGGGGCAGCGGCAGTTGTTATGCAAGGAAATGGAGTTCAGATAATTTATGGTCCTAAAGCATCATCGATCAAATCAAAGCTGGACGAGTATTTAATAAATATTCCTGATGAATTAGATGATTATCAACTGGAAAAAGAGACTGATCATACTAATCTTGAATTAGGCAATATTGTTGATGGTGAGGTTTTGCCAATTGAACAGGCTCCAGATCAAATTTTTTCACATAAGCTGTTAGGTGATGGGGTTATGATCAAGCCATTTCACGGTTTGATCGTTGCCCCTTGTGATGGTGAGATAACAATGATCTATCCAACAAAACATGCAATTGGAATGAAATTAGATAACGGATATGAATTGTTGATTCATTTTGGAACTGATACAGTTAATTTAAATGGAACTGGTTTTGAAATATTAGTTAAATTAAATCAAAGAGTGCAAAAAGGTGATTTAATTTGGAATGCAGATTTAGAGTATATTAAAGAAAATGCTTTAGATGAAAGTATTTTGTTAATATTTACAAATCTATCAAATGATTTAAAGATTGAAAAAGAATATGGTAAAATAAAGAGCGGGAGTACAATTATGAAGATTTGCAACTAGGAGAGGGAAAATAAATATGTATAAGATCATTAAAGTATTAAATAATAATACTATTTTAGCTTGTAATGAGACTGAAGAAGTTATTATTATGTATAAAGGAATTGGATTTTCAAAGAAAGTGGATGATTATTTTGAAGTACCACGGAATGCTAAAAAATTTCTTATGCAAAAGGGATATAAAGCTAAAAGTGGTTCAAATGATATAATCAATTATATTGATCCAGTTTATTTAGAAATAGCATCAGAGATTATTAGACTGATAATAGAGAAATTTGGAAAAATTGATAATGATATCTTATTACCATTAGCGGATCATATCTATTTTGCAATAAAGCGAATGGATGAAAATATAATGCCTTTAAATCCATTTATCAATGATATTCGTTTGCTGTTTCCTGATGAATATGAGGTTGCATTAGAAGGACGGGAAGTAATTAATAAGTTTATATCACGAATGATCAATGATGATGAAGTTGGCTTTATTACACTACATATTCATTCAGCAATTTCTTCTAATCAAGTTGCTGAGTCAATGGAGGCAACACGAATTATTCATGAAAGTATTATTAAATTAGAAAATGATCTTAATATTGTTATTGATATTCAATCAGTTTCATATGCTCGATTAATGAATCATATTAAATTTTTAATTTTAAGATTAAATAAAAATGAAGAATTGCAGATGGATATAAGTGAATTTACTAAAGATAAGTTTCCTTTTGCATATGAACAGGCAAGTAACATGTGTGAAGCATTATCAAAGGTTTTAAAAAAGAAATTACCAGAGACAGAAGTAGGATATCTGGCATTACATTTGGAAAGAATATTGTCAAGTATTTAAAAATATATTATTTTGAAATAATAATTTTTAAATGATTTCTTGACAGAAAAGGCTTACAATGATAATATTGTTTCATAAATTGAATATTTTATAGTGTGTAACTGATAAAGCAGGCATTAACTATTTAAAAAAAGAACAAAGATGGTATTTTTGTATCTTTTAATAATAGTTTGCCTGTTTTTTTGCGTTATAAAGTATTTAAAAGAAAGGGAGGAATTTATAATGGTAGGAATTATTCTTGCTAGTCATGGTGAGTTTGCTAACGGGATTCTACAATCCGGGGCAATGATCTTTGGAGATCAAGTCGATGTAAAAGCAGTTACTTTGCAACCAAGTGAAGGACCTGATGATCTTAAAGCAAAAATGGAAGCGGCAATAGCTACTTTTGAAAACCAAGACGAAGTACTATTTTTAGTTGATTTATGGGGTGGTACACCATTTAATCAGGCTAATGGATTAATTGCTGGTCATGAAGATAAGTGGGCAATCGTTACGGGTTTAAATTTACCAATGCTGATTGAGACTTATGCTTCTAGAATGACGATGGAAACAGCGCATGAAATTGCTAAACATGTTACTGAAGTTGCTAGAGAAGGGGTAAAAGTAAAACCTGAAGAATTAGAACCAGAAACGAAAGTAGCGGCTCAAGCTATTAATACACAGTCACAAGGAGCTATTCCTGAGGGAACTGTATTAGGGGATGGACATATTAAATATGTTCTGGCACGAATTGACACGCGTTTATTGCATGGTCAAGTTGCAACTACTTGGACTAAAACAACACAACCAAATCGAATCATCGTTGTTTCTGATGCTGTTTCAAAAGATAAATTACGGAAACAGATGATTGAACAAGCCGCGCCACCAGGAGTTAAGGCTAATGTTGTTCCAATTGATAAAATGATTCAAGTGGCTAAAGATCCACGTTTTGGTAATACCAAAGCAATGTTATTATTTGAAACACCTCAAGATGCATTACGGGCAATCGAAGGCGGTGTAGATATTAAAGAATTAAATATTGGTTCAATGGCTCATTCAATTGGTAAAGTGGTAGTAAATAAAGCTATTGCAATGGGGCCGGAAGATATTGAAACAATTGAAAAAATTAAAGCTAAAGGAATTACTTTTAATGTTCGTAAAGTACCAAGTGATTCAAATGAAAATATTGATACGCTTTTAAAGAAAGCAAAAGCAGAATTGAAAAATGTTTAAAAATAAAATGTAGGGAGGAATTATAATGTCTTTAATTACAATAATCTTAATTATTATAATTGCCTTACTAGCGGGGATGGAAGGAATTCTGGATGAGTTCCAATTTCACCAACCGTTAGTGGCATGTACTTTAATCGGTTTAGTAAGTGGTCACTTAACTGAAGGGATTATTCTAGGTGGTTCGCTTCAAATGATTGCATTAGGGTGGGCCAATGTAGGAGCTGCTGTAGCACCAGATGCAGCATTAGCTTCTGTAGCTTCATCAATTATTATGGTATTAGGTTTAGAAGGTGGAGCAACTGATGTGCAAACAGCTATTTCTACTGCAATCGCAGTTGCAATCCCTTTATCAGTAGCAGGTTTATTCTTAACAATGATCTGTCGTACTCTTACAATCCCAATTGTTCACTTTATGGATGGGGCAGCCGAACAAGGAAATATGCGTGCAATCGACATGTGGCAAATTTTAGCAATCTTATTACAAGGAATTCGAATTGCAATTCCTGCTGCAGCACTTTGTGTTGTTCCTGCGGCAGTTGTAACTGATGCATTAAATCAAATGCCACCATGGCTATCTGGCGGAATGACTGTTGGTGGTGGAATGGTAGCGGCAGTTGGTTATGCAATGGTAATCAATATGATGTCTACTAAAGAAACATGGCCATTCTTTGCATTAGGTTTTGTTCTTGCTGCAATCGGTGAATTAACATTGATCGCATTAGGAGCAATTGGTGTTGCTTTAGCAATCATCTATTTAGGATTAAAAGAAAACAGTGGCTCTAATGGTGGCGGTTCAACAGGTTCTGGAGATCCATTAGGCGATATCTTAAATGACTATTAAAATCTTGAAGGAGGAAAGAAATTATGGCAGAAAAAATTAAATTATCAAAAAAAGATCGTATGTCTGTTGCTTGGCGTCATCAGTTCCTTCAAGGTTCTTGGAACTATGAACGTATGCAAAATGGTGGTTGGTGTTATTCAATTATCCCAGCAATCAAAAAATTATATCCAAATAAGGAAGATAAAGTAGCGGCTTTAAAAAGACATATGGAATTTTACAATACTCATCCATATGTATCAGCACCAGTCATGGGTGTTACATTAGCGTTAGAAGAGGAACGTGCTAATGGAGCAGAAATCAATGATACTGCAATCCAAGGTGTAAAAGTTGGGATGATGGGTCCTTTAGCTGGGGTTGGAGATCCTGTCTTCTGGTTTACTCTTAGACCAATTTTAGGAGCATTAGGTGCTTCTCTAGCATTAAGTGGTAATATTATTGGTCCATTAATCTTTTTCTTTGCATGGAATATCATTCGTATCGCATTTTTGTGGTATACACAGGAATTTGGATATAAAGTTGGTACTTCAATTGCACAAGACTTATCTGGTGGATTATTAGGTAAAATTACTCAAGGTGCTTCAATTCTTGGGATGTTCATTATCGGATCATTAGTACAACGTTGGGTAAGTATTACTTTTACTCCGGTTGTATCAACTGTTACGCAGTCAAAGGGCGCATATATTGATTGGAATAGTTTGCCTTCTGGTGTAGACGGGATCAAATCAGCATTAGAACAGTTTGCATCATTAGGATCTAATGGTTTAAATGTTGAGAAAGTTACGACCCTACAACAAAATTTAGATCAACTTATTCCAGGTTTATCAGCATTATTATTAACATTATTATGCTGTTGGCTATTGAAAAAGAAAGTATCACCAATCGTTATTATCGTTGCTTTATTCATTATCGGAATTCTTGCACGTCTTGGTGGAATAATGTAATATAATAAAGAAAATACATGGCAGCTGTAAAGGAGGAAATATATGGTACAATCTTTAAATACTAAAGTAGATTTAACAGTCAAAGCAACTTCTTATCTTGGTCTTGCTAATTACGGAGAAGTCATGATAGGCGATAAAGCATTTGAATTCTATAATGAAAAAAATATTAGAGATTATATTCAAATTCCATGGGAAGAAGTTAATTGTGTAATGGCTTCAGTTATGTTTAAAGGAAAATGGATTCCTCGCTTTGCCGTTGTTACCAAAAATAATGGGAATTTTACTTTCTCATCACGCGATAATAAAGCATTATTACGTGCTATTAATAAATATATTCCCTCAGAAAATTTAGTTCGATCACTTAGTTTTTTTCAAGTAATCAAGCGAGGGTTGAAATCATTGTTTAGAAAAAAATCTAGACAATAAGAAAAAGAGTCAGTTAACTAAAATTAGTTGATTGGCTCTTTTATTCAAATTACTTTTAAATAATGTAATTAGAGATGGCAAAATAAGATTACTTTTTTATACAATATAATTTAGTTTAGTTAGAGTTTATAAAACTGATATACTATATAGTAGTGAGGTGATAGGCTATGTTTCATATTCTTGTTGTTGATGACGATAAAAATACTCGCCAATTGATCAAGGCTGTTTTAGAAACAGAAAATTATATTGTTATAGGTGCAACTGATGGCGAAGATGCTTTAAAGGTTTTGGATAGAAGTCATATTGATTTGGTAATTTTAGATGTAATGATGCCCAAAATGGATGGTTATGAGTTTACTGAAATATTACGTAGAGTACAAAATGAACTACCTATTTTAATGGTTTCAGCAAAACAATTACCTGCTGATCGAAATAAGGGATTTATAGTTGGAACAGATGATTTTATGACCAAGCCGTTTGACGAAGAGGAATTACTCTTACGTGTTAAGGCATTATTACGGCGGGCTAAGATTGTAAATGAGCATCGAATTATAATTGGTGAAGTTATTTTAGATTATGATTCACTAACAGTGAAGCGAAAAAATACCTGTCAGGAATTACCCCAAAAAGAATTTATGCTTTTATATAAGCTGCTTTCATATCCGGGTAAAATTTTCACGCGAATACAATTAATGGATGAAATATGGGGTGTTGATAGCGATACTGGATGGGAAACTGTCACGGTTCATGTCGCTCGATTGCGAAAACGATTTGAAGATTGGCCAGAGTTTGAAATTATCTCAGTTAGAGGACTTGGCTATAAGGCGGTAAGAAATGATGAATCGTAAAAAAGCACCGCCACGAGCATTACTAACTTTAATATTTACGATTGTAGTATTTATAATTTTAGTAGTTACTATGATAATCGTTGGATGTGTAATATTTTTCTTAACACAAATCGGTGTATTAGGAATATCACAAACTGCATCGGCTCCAATTCATTTTCAAATTATTATCTTTGCAATGACAAGTATTGTTATTGGGACAATAGTTGCAGCACTTGGGAGTCACTTTCCACTCAGACCATTAAATACATTAATTGAAGCAATGAATCAGTTAGCTCATGGAAAATATGATATTCGCATTAATTTAGGGAAGCACCGTATTTCACAGGAATTAACAGACAGTTTTAATACAATGGCTGAGGAACTAGAAAATACTGAAATGTTACGAACTAATTTTATTAATGATTTTTCACATGAATTTAAGACACCGATTGTATCAATTAAAGGATTTGCCAAATTATTACAAAAAGATAATCTTGATCAAAAAACGCATGATAAATATTTACAAATTATTGAAACTGAATCTAGTCGTTTAGCAGATATGGCTACTAATGTATTAAATCTAAATAAGATTGAAAAACAGACAATACTAAGTAACATTACTAGTTTCAATTTATCGGAGCAAATTCGTAATTGCCTTCTTTTATTAGAAAAGAAATGGTCTAATAAAAATTTGAATCTAATTATTGATTTTGATGAACATCAAATAGCTGGGAATCAAGAGTTATTGTATCAAGTATGGATTAATTTACTTGATAATGCAATTAAGTTTGCCCCAAGAGATGGTAAATTAGGAATTAAAATTATTCATAATCAAAGTGATTATCAAATCTTAATTAGCAATAATGGACCTAAAATTACTGATGAAGAGAAAAAATATCTTTATAATAAATTTTATCAAGGAGATACTTCACATGCTACTGAGGGAACAGGAATCGGGCTTGCTATCGTTAAGAAAATTGTTAGTCTTCATAGTGGTACTATCGATGTTGATAGCAATAAAAATGAAACAACTTTTATTGTAACATTGCCTCTCAATTTGTAATACAAATATATATGCAAAGAACTAACGAGATTAAAGTTAGTTCTTTTAGTTTAGTTTTGGTTTATTTTTATTGTTTAAGATGGACTTATAAAGCGAAAGGAGATTTTGAATGATAAAAATATTTAAAAACTTTACTAAAAAAGATTGGAGCTTAATTATTATCTGTCTAGCATTTATTATTTTACAAGTATGGTTAGATCTTAAACTCCCAGATTATATGTCAAAAATAACAATGCTAGTCCAAACAACAGGAAGTACAATGGATGAAATAATTGAGTCAGGTGTAAAGATGTTAGGATGTGCATTAGGAAGTTTAGCTTCATCGGTAGTTGTAGCAATCTTTGCAGCAAGGGTAGCTACAAATTTTGCTGCTAATTTAAGAGAGCGATTGTTTGATAAAGTACAAGCTTTTTCAATGGAAGAAATTGGTAGTTTCTCAACAGCAAGTCTGATTACACGTTCAACTAATGATATTTCACAAATTCAAACACTTGTTGTAATGGGATTACAAGCTATTATTAAGGCACCGATTATGGCTGTTTGGGCAATTTTCAAGATTGCTGGTAAAAGCTGGCAATGGACAGCTTCAACGGGTGTAGCTGTAATCGTTTTATTAGTTATTGTAGGAAGTTGCATGATTTTTGCATTACCAAAATTTAAAAAATTACAACAGTTGACAGATGATTTGAATCGGGTTACTCGTGAAAATTTAACGGGAATAAGTGTTGTTCGGGCTTATAATGCTGAGAATTATCAAGAGAATAAATTTGAAAATGCCAATCAGGAGTTAACCTCAGCAAACTTGTTTGCAAACCGAGTTATGGCAATCATGAGTCCAGGAATTCAAGGAATTATGAGTGGTCTGACATTGGCCATTTATTGGATTGGAGCCATTCTGATTGAAAATGCTGCTATGATGGATAAACTAAACTTATTTTCAGATATGGTGGTATTTTCTACATATGCAATGCAAGTAGTTATGGCTTTTATGATGCTTGTTATGATTTTTATAATGTTTCCAAGAGCATCGGTTTCATCAAAGCGAATCATGGAAGTATTAGAAACAGTACCAATAATTAATGATGGTACAGTAACTGTCGCTAAACCGGGTATTAAAGGACAAATTGAATTTAAAAATGTCAGTTTTAAATATCCTGATGCTGAAGATTATGTTTTACAAAATATTACTTTTACTGTTGCTCAAGGAGAAACAGTTGCTTTTATCGGTTCAACTGGATGCGGTAAAAGTACAGTGATTAATCTAGTTCCACGTTTTTATGATGTAACAGAAGGTGAAGTACTCGTAGATGGGATTAATGTTAAAGCTTATACACAATATGCCTTACATAACAAAATCGGTTATGTATCCCAAAAAGCAGTTCTTTTTAGTGGAACTATTGAATCTAATGTTGCCTATGGTGATAATGGTAGAAATAATAATCTTCAAAACAATGTCATTGATGCCATTTATACAGCTCAAGCTTCTGATTTTGTTGAGGCTTCACCACGCCGATATAATAGCTATGTTGCCCAAGGCGGTTCTAATTACTCAGGTGGGCAAAAGCAACGGATTTCTATTGCCCGGGCAATATGTCGTCAACCCGAAATTATGATTTTTGATGATTCGTTTTCTGCACTAGACTATAAAACAGATCAAAAACTTCGAGAAGCTTTAAAGAAAGATTGTTGCGATGCTACCAAATTGATCGTTGCTCAACGAATTGGTACGATTCGAGATGCTGATAAAATTATTGTTCTTGATGAAGGGGTTATTGTAGGGATGGGAACACATGAAGACTTAATGAAGAATTGTCAAGTTTACCAACAAATAGCTCGTTCACAGTTATCAAAGGAGGAATTAGAATAATGGCAGAAGGAAAGTATTTAGAGAAAAATGATTTAAAAGCTCCTGGGGTTAATATGGGTAGTAAAGAAAAATCTAAAGATTTTAAGGAAACATGGTTAAAATTGTTAAAATATTGTAGAAAGTATTGGATTGTAATGGTTATGGCAATTATCAGTGCCATATTTGGAACAATATTAACCTTGATAGGTCCAGACAGATTATCAGAATTAACAGATTTAATTACAAATGGAATAATGACGGGAATTGATATGACAAGGATTGGTAAAATTGGTCTTACATTAGTCGGATTTTATGTTACTAGTGCTTTTTTTTCTTTATTTCAGGGATTTGTCATGGCAACAGTAACTCAGTGGGTTACTAAAAATTTAAGAAGAGATATTTCGCGTAAAATTAATCGCTTGCCAATTAGTTTTTATAATCATACTTCAACTGGTGATATATTATCGAGAGTTACCAACGATATTGATATGATTGGACAATCATTAAATCAGAGTGTTGGAACATTAGTTTCATCAGTCACTTTATTAGCTGGTTCACTTATAATGATGTTAAAAACTAATCTCATTATGACTTTTACTGCAGTTCTAGCAACGGTTATAGGTTTTGCTTTAATGCTGGTAATTATGTCTAAATCGCAAAAATATTTTGCTCGCCAGCAAAAACATCTTGGTGAAATCAATGGATATGTTGAAGAAATTTATACTGGTCATACGATTGTTAAGGCTTATAATGATGAAGTTAAGGCAAAAGAAGCTTTTACAAGACAGAATAATAATTTACGTAATAGTGGTTTTAAGGCCCAATGCTTATCTGGATTAATGATGCCAATCATGAGTTTTATTGGTAACTTTGGATACATAGCAGTATGCATTATTGGCGCTGCATTAGCAATGAGTGGAGATATATCATTTGGAGTAATTGTAGCATTTATGATGTATATTAGATATTTTACTCAGCCATTATCACAGTTAGCTCAAGCAGCTCAATCATTACAGTCAGCGGCTGCAGCAGGAGAGCGTGTATTTGAATTTTTAGAAGCTCAAGAAATGGCTGATGAGAGTCATAAAGTAAAACGCTTGTCCAAAGCCAAAGGTGGAGTAGAATTTAGACATGTTCATTTTGGTTATGATAGCAATAAGATTATTATTAATGATTTTTCTGCTCGTGCTGAACCTGGTCAAAAGATTGCTATTGTTGGGCCAACTGGAGCTGGTAAAACAACGATAATCAACTTATTGATGCGTTTTTACGAAGTTGATCGTGGCGAAATTAGAATTGATAATATTCCAACTAAAGATTTACGTCGAGAAGATGTCCACGGACAATTCTGTATGGTTCTTCAAGATACGTGGCTTTTTGAAGGAACAGTGCGTGAGAATTTGGTTTATAATACTAAAAATATATCTAATCAGATAATTGAAGAAGCATGTAAAGCAGTAGGCTTAGATCATTTTATCAGAACACTTCCATATGGTTATGATACGGTACTTAATGATCAAGTAAATTTATCACAAGGACAAAAACAACAGTTGACGATTGCTCGAGCGATGATTGCTGATAAACCAATGTTGATTCTTGATGAAGCTACTAGTTCAGTAGATACTAGAACAGAGTTACAGATTCAAAAGGCCATGGATGAATTAATGGAGGGACGAACTTCCTTTGTTATTGCGCATCGTCTTTCAACAATTAAAAACGCAGATTTAATTCTAGTAATGAAAGATGGTGATATTATTGAAAGTGGAAATCATGAAGATTTATTAAGTCGTGGTGGTTTCTATGCAGAGCTTTATAATAGTCAGTTTGATAAAGCTGTATAAATTATTGATTTTCTTATAAATTTAGTGTTAAGAATAATTATATAATAGAATGATTTGATAGAAATATTATAAAAAATATAATGAAAACGAAGGAAAAATTCCCTTCGTTTTCATTATATTATTTGAACATATAGACTTAAGTCAGTTGAGCATACGAAGTATGCGAAATAAAAAA